>JAJYXA010000047.1 GCA_021791235.1 Pseudomonadota bacterium | reverse complement strand
CCGCGTGGGAAATGGAAGCCGCCTTCCTCGGGCCGGTAGATGTCGGAGCCGGTGAGGTCGGCCGGCAGCATGTCCGGGGTGAACTGCAGGCGCTGGAAGTCGCCTTCCAGTCCGTGCGCCAGCGCCTTGATGGCGCGGGTCTTGGCGAGCCCGGGCGGGCCCTCGACCAGCAGGTGGCCGTCCGCCAGCAAGGCCACCAGCAGGCGTTCCACCAGGCCTTCCTGGCCCAGGATCTGATCGTTGAGATAGGCGCGCAGGCCGTTCAGCGCGGCGAGCGCAGGCGTGCGGGGTATAGCGGTTCCGGCATCCACGTGTGTCCTTCCGATCAAGCTCGTTGAGTGCTGATAGAGAAACATGACGCGCCCATGAAGTTCCCGAACTTAAGCCGGACCGATCTGCCCTATCATGGCCGGGCGAACCAGAAAACCAGACGCCTGCTCGAAGGATGCGACATGAAAAAAAAACTCATTCCGATCGTCGCCGCCGTTGTTGCGGTGCTGGCCGGCATCGGCTGGTTCCGCCATAACGAGGCGCCGCCGCCGAACGAACTGACCCTGCACGGCAACGTGGATATCCGCCAGGTGGAACTGGCCTTCAACGCCAGCGGCCGCATCGCGCAGATCCGGGTGCGGGAGGGGGATCGCGTGAAGACCGGGCAATTGCTGGCCAGCCTGGACACCGAGCGGCTGCGTCTCGCCCGCCAGCAGGCCGAGGCCCAGGCCGTGGCGCAGCGCGAAGTGGTGGCCCGCTACGTCGCCGGTTCCCGCCCCGAGGAAATCCGGCAGGCGCGCGCCCAGCGTGACGCGGCCCAGGTGGCAGTGCAGGACGCCGAGGCCTATTACCGGCGCCAGGTGGATCTGGTGGCCCGTCATTTCATTTCGCAACAGCAGGCGGACAGCGCCCGCTTCGCCCGCGACAAGGTCCGCGACCAGCTGAAAGCGGCGGAAGAATCGCTGCGCCTGGCCGAACTGGGCCCGCGCAAGGAGGATGTCGCGGCGGCGCAGGCGACTCTCGCCGCCAACGAGGCAGCGGTGGCCGTGATCCAGCGCGACCTGCAGGAAGGCGAACTGCATGCGCCTTCGGACGGCGTGATCGAGAACCGCATCCTGGAGCCGGGCGACATGGCTTCGCCGCAGAAACCGGTGTTCACCCTGGCGCTCACCGATCCGGTCTGGGTGCGCACCTGGCTGCCCGAGACCCAGCTCGGCCGCGTGCCCGTGGGCGCCCGCGCCTGGGTGCATACCGACAGCCACCCCGACAAGCGCTACCGCGCCTGGGTCGGCTATGTCTCGCCAAGCGCCGAGTTCACCCCCAAGTCGGTCGAAACGGCGGAGGTGCGATCCAGTTTGGTGTACCAGGCACGGGTGTTCGTGTGCGCGGGGCAGACCGAACTGCGCCAGGGCATGCCGGCCACGGTGACCATTCCGCTGGATCAGGCGGCACCGGCCCAAGGGGCGGACCCCTGTCGGGACGGCACGTAACGGATCGGCCATGGACGACGCCCCGATCCTGGAGGCCGTGGACCTGGCCAAGGCCTTCACCGCCGGCGGCCGACGCACGCAGGCGCTGGATGGCGTGAGCTTCGCGATCCATCCCGGCGTGGTGACCGGACTGATCGGCCCCGACGGCGCGGGCAAGACCACGCTGATGCGTCTGGCGGCCGGGCTGCTGGTGCCCGACGCCGGCCGCATCCACGCCCTCGGCCTGGACTCCACCCGCGAGTCCCTCGCGGTGCAGGCCGCGCTCGGCTACATGCCACAGCGCTTCGGCCTGTACGAGGACCTCACGGTGCAGGAGAACCTCGACCTCTATGCCGACCTGCAGGGCGTGCCGAAAACGGCGCGGGCCGAGCGCTACGACGAACTGATGCACATGACCGGCCTCGGCCCATTCACCCGCCGCCTGGCCGGACGGCTGTCCGGCGGCATGAAACAAAAACTCGGCCTCGCCTGCACCCTGGTGCGGGCACCGCGGCTGCTGCTGCTGGACGAACCCACGGTGGGGGTCGACCCGGTATCGCGCCGCGAACTGTGGAGCATCGTCGACCGCCTGGTGAAGAACGAGGGCATGAGCGTGCTGCTGTCCACGGCCTACCTGGACGAGGCGGAACGCTGCCAGGCGGTGATCCTGCTCGATCAGGGCAGGATCCTCGACCAGGGCCCGCCGGCGACGATCAGCGCGCGCATGACGGGACGCACCTGGGCCGTCACCGCGCCCGGCGAACGTCCGCGCGATCTGCAGGCCCATCTGACCGGCCAGCCCGGGGTGGTGGACGCCCTGGTCCAGGGCGATCACGTGCGGCTGGTGACACAGACAGACAGCGATCCGGCGCAGCTGGCCCGGCTGCCCGGCCTGCAGGATGCCCGCATCGAGGCTGTGCCGCCGCGTTTCGAGGATGGCTTCATCGACCTGCTGCGCGCCCGCAGCGAAGCAACCGTTACCAATGCTCACGCCCGCGTCGACAGCCCGCGCCCACGCAGCAAGGAGGGCGACGCCCCGGTCATCCAGGTTGAGGGCCTGCGCCGCCGCTTCGGCAACTTCTGGGCGGTGGACGGGGTGAGCTTCGAGGTCCGGCGCGGCGAGATTTTCGGCCTGCTGGGCGCCAATGGCGCCGGCAAGTCGACCACCTTCCGCATGCTCTGCGGCCTCTTGCCCGCCAGCGCCGGCACCTTGCGCGTGGCGGGGCTGGACTTGCGCCGCGCGGCCTCCACGGCACGCGGGCGCATCGGCTACATGTCGCAGAAATTCTCGCTCTACGGCAATCTGAGCGTGGCGCAGAATCTCGACTTCTTCGCCAGCGCCTACGGCCTGGCGGGCGAGGCACGCGCGGCGCGACGGCAGTGGGCGCTGACGGAATTCGAGCTGGCACCCTACGCCGAACAGCTGTCCGCCGACCTATCGCTCGGCTACAAGCAGCGCCTGGCGATGGCCTGCGCGCTGATGCACCAGCCTGAAATCCTGTTCCTCGACGAGCCGACCTCGGGCGTCGATCCGCTGGCCCGGCGCGAGTTCTGGCAGCGCATCAACGCCCTGGCCCGCGCCGGGGTGACGGTGCTGGTGACCACCCATTTCATGGAAGAGGCGGAATACTGCGACCGCCTGGCCATCATGGCCGCCGGCCGCATCCTGGCGATGGACGAGCCGGCCGCCATCAAGGCCGGCGCCCGCACGCCGGAACGCCCCGAGCCGAGCATGGAGGACGCCTTCATCCGGCTGGTGGAGACCGCCAACGTGGGGGAAAAGGCAGCATGAGCGCCGCCCCGCGCGGCGGCAGCTTGATGCGGCTCAAGGGCCTGGTGCGCAAGGAATTCCTGCAGATCGTGCGCGACCCGAGCAGCATCGCGATCGCCTTCGTCATGCCGATTTTCCTGCTGGTGCTGTTCGGCTACGGCGTGTCGCTCGACGCCGACCACGTGCCGGTGGCCGTGGTGGCGGAAACCCCGTCGGCGGACACGGCGGATTTCCTCGCGAGTCTCGACAGCAGCCACTATTTCTCGCCGGTGCACACCCTCACCCTGGCCGACGCGCAGGAGGCGCTGCGGGAAGGCCAGGTGCGCGCGATCGTGCACCTGCGCGCCGACTTCGCCGAACAGTTGCGGCGGCCCGGCGGCGCGCCCATCCAGGTCATCGTCAACGGCGTCGACGCCAATACGGCGCGCCTCACCCAGGGCTACATCGACGGCGCCTGGGGCAACTGGCTGGCCCGCCGCGCCGCCAGCGCGGGAGGAGAACTGGCCACGCCGGTGCAACTGGAGCAGCGGGTGTGGTTCAACAGCGAACTGCGCAGCCGCAACTACCTGGTGCCGGGCCTGGTGGCCATCATCATGACCCTGATCGGCACCCTGCTCACCGCCCTGGTCATGGCGCGGGAATGGGAGCGCGGCACCCTCGAGGCGCTGCTGGTGACGCCGGCCAGCATGAGCGAAGTGCTGCTGGGCAAGATCATCGCCTACTTCGTGCTGGGCACCGGCGGCATGCTGCTGACCGTGGGTCTCGCGGTGGGACTGTTCGAGGTGCCGCTGCGCGGCTCGTTCTGGCTGCTGTGGGCGTGCGCCTCGCTGTTCCTGCTGGCGGCCCTGGGAATGGGCCTGGCGATCTCCGCGGTGGCCCGCAACCAGTTCGTCGCCGGGCAGGTCGCCATCATCGGCACCTTCCTGCCCGCCTTCCTGCTGTCCGGCTTCATCTTCGACATCGACAGCATGCCGGCCGTGGTGCAGGGCATCACCCACGTCATCGTCGCGCGCTACTTCGTGGCCATCGTGCAGACCCTTTTCCTCGCCGGCGACGTCTGGTCGGTGGTGCTGCCCAATGCGCTGGCCCTGCTGCTGATGGCGGCGATCTTCATGGGCATCACCTGGCGCAAGTCGCGGAAGCGGCTCGAATGACGGGAAAAACCGCATGCTGATCCGCCTGCTGGCACTCATCCGCAAGGAGTTCCTGGCCCTGCTCAAGGATCCCCGCAGCCGCCTGGTGCTCATCGTGCCGCCGATGATCCAGCTGCTGGTGTTCGGCTACGCCGCCACCTTCGACCTCAAGCACATTCCCTGGGCCCTCTACAACGAGGACCGCGGCGCGGTTTCGCGCGAGCTGGTGGCGGCGTTCGACGGCGCGCCCGCCTTCCAGCGGGTGGCCACCCTGCACGCCGAAGGCGAGATCGCCCCGCTCGTCGACCGCCGCGATGTGCTGGTGGTGGTCCACCTCGGGCCGCGTTTCAGCGCCGACCTGGCTTCGCGCGGCAGCGCGCCGCTGCAGGTCATCGTCGACGGGCGCAACTCCAATACCGCGCTGATCGCGCTGAATTACGTGCGGTCCATCGTGGAGCAGTTCAACCGGGAATGGATCGCGTCGCACGGCCTGCCCGCTCCGCCCGCGCGCCTGGAGACTCGCGCCTGGTTCAACCCCAACCTGGAAAGCCGCTGGTTCTTCGTCCCCGGCATCATCGGCATGCTCACCCTGGTGACCACCATGCTGGTGACCGCGCTGACCGTCGCGCGCGAGCGGGAGCAGGGCACCTTCGACCAGTTGCTGGTCACGCCGCTGCGGCCAGGCGAGATCCTGCTGGGCAAGGCGCTGCCGGGCTTCCTGATCGGCATGGTGCAGGGCACGGCGATCCTGGTCATCACCACCCTGTGGTTCAAGGTCCCGCTGCTGGGCAGCCTGCCCGCGCTCTATGCCGGGCTGGCGCTGTTCCTGCTGTCGGGGGTGGGAGCCGGGCTGCTGATTTCCTCGCTGGCGGTGACCCAGCAGCAGGGCCTCCTGGGCGCCTTCCTGTTCATGGTGCCGGCGGTGATCCTGTCGGGCTTCGCCACCCCGATCGCCAACATGCCGGCCGTGGTGCAGACGATCACCCTGATCGATCCGCTGCGCTACTTCCTGGTGATCCTGCGCAAGGTGTTCCTGGAGGGCGCCGGGTTCGACGTGCTGATGGGCCAGTTCTGGCCCATGGCCGTGATCGGCGGCGTGTCGCTGGTTCTCGCCAGCTGGCTGTTCCGGCACCGCCTGTATTAGGCGGGCAGTCCCGCTACCTCCGCGCGTTCAACCCGCCACCTGATGTTCCGCCTGGGCGAAGCCCCGCGCATGCCGGCCCAGCAGGACGGTGGCTTCGTGGCTGGACATCGCGGCGCTGTAGAAGTGTCCCTGTACTTCGTGGCATTGCATCTGCTGCAGGCGCGCGCGCTGGGATTCGGTTTCGACGCCCTCGGCGACGACGTTGAGGTTCATGCCGCGCCCCATGGCAATCATGGCGTTGACGATGGACATGTTCTCTTCGCGGTCGAGGTCCTGCACGAAGGACTGGTCGATCTTCAGCGTGTGGATGGGGAAGCGCGACAGGTACTTGAACGAGCTGTAGCCGGTGCCGAAGTCGTCGATGGCGAGACGGATGCCGGATGCGGACAGCCGTCCGAGCTTGAGCGCGTTGGCCTCGAAGTCGCGCATCAGCAGGCTCTCGGTGATTTCCTGCTCCATCTGGTGGCCGTCGAGCGAATACACCTGGATCGCGCGCATGACGCTGTCGACGAAATCGGGG
>JAJYXA010000170.1 GCA_021791235.1 Pseudomonadota bacterium | reverse complement strand
AGATGAAGATGACGAAGATGGCCGAGGCCGACGCGTCCTTGATCGTGTAGAGCGCGAGCGGCATCCACGCCAGCGGCGAGATCGGCTTCAGCAACTGCACGTAGGGGTTGATCGCCTGGTAGACCATCCGCGAGTTGCCGATGGCGAAACCGAGCGGGATCGCCACCACCGCGGCGAGGAAGAAGCCGCCCAGCACGCGCGCCAGCGAATACGCGAGCTGGATGCCGATGCCCTTGTCGTTGGGGCCATTGTCGTAGAACGGGTGGGACAGCCTGTCCCACATGGTCTGCGCCATCGCCACCGGGGTGGGAAAACTCGACGCCGCCCTGGCCGCCCCGCCGCCCATCAGCGCAGCGTACTCGGGGTCGACATCGGCCGCCACGGCATGGGTTTCCGGCAGCGTTGCCAGCTGCCACACCAGCAGGATCACCGCAAGCAGCCCGAACGACAGCAGGCCGGCCTTCTGGCCAAGCGTGAGTTTCGTCTTCATGTGCGTTTGATGGCGAAGGAGTTGAGGTACTCGGCAGGCTTCGCGGGATCGAACACCTTGCCCATGATGGTGTGCTTGGAATAGTTCGCTTTCGGCGGCTTCATGCCGAGCTCGGCCATGCGCGCGCGCGCATCGGTGGCACGGAACACATCCTCGGCGACGGCCTGGTAGTTGATGTCGCCCTTGATGTAGTTCCAGCGTTTCAGCTGCGTGAGGATCCACACCGCCATCGACTGCCACGGGAAGGGGTCGAAGTCGACACGGTCGGGCACGTTCCTCACCTTGCCGAGGCCATCGGCGAAGCGCCCGGTCATGACCTGTTCCAGCACCGGGATCGGCTGGTTGAGGTAGTTGGCCGGCGCGATCGCCTCGATGATGGCCTTGCGGTTCTCCGGCTTGTGCGCGTAGTCGGTGGCGCTGGCGATCGCACGGAACAGCGCGGCGTAGGTGTTGGGATACTGCTTGTAGAAGCCTTCCTGCACGCCGAAGGCGCAGCACGGGTGGCCGTCCCACAGGTCGCGCGACAGGGTGTGGATGAAGCCGACTTCCTCGTACACCGCGCGCTGGTTGAACGGCTCGGGGCCGAGGAAGCCGTCGATGTTGCCGGCGCGCAGGTTGGCCACCATGTCGGGCGGCGGCATCATGCGCAGCTCGACGTCCTTGTCCGGATCGAGACCGGCCTCGGCCAGGTAGTAGCGCAAGAGCAGGTTGTGGATCGAGTAGTCGAACGGCAGGCCGAACTTCATGCCTTTCCACGACTTGGGATCGAGCTTGTCCTTGTGCTTGAGGGACAGGGTGATGGCCTGGCCGTTGACGTTCTGGATCGACGCCACGTCGACCGCCTGCTTCGCCGAACCCAGGCCGAGCGACATCGCCAGCGGCATCGGCGAGAGCATGTGCGAGGCGTCGTATTCCTTGTTCTGTACCTTGTCGCGGATCACCGCCCAGCCGGCGGTTTTCTGCAGCGTGACGTTGAGCCCTTCGCGCGCATAGAAGCCCATCGGCCCCGCCATGATGATGGGGGTGGCGCAGGTGATGGGAATGAAGCCGATCTTGAGGTCGGGCTTTTCCAGCTTGCCCTTTTCCGCCGCCAGTGCCTTCGCCGCGCCCATCGGGAACAGCGTCGAGATCGCCGCCATCGCCGTGCCGGCGCCGACCGCGCGCAGGAAGTTGCGGCGCAGCTGGTCGTCGGGGAAAAGACCGCGCATCACCGCCGATTCGACCACGCGCGACACGCGCGCGTCCTCGTTCTGCATGTCGGCTTCGTGGTCGGCCTGGCTGTGGTGGCGGCCGCAGCTGCAGCCTGCACGATGCAGTTTGGTATCGGGGTCAAACGGGTTGTCAAAGCCGGACATGTGGCGCTCCTATCGGATTGAAAAAAGGTGATACTCGACACGTCCGCATGCACCAGCTTCATCGCATTTCGCCCCAATCTGGTGCGCTTGCCCGGTTGGGTTCGTTGCGCGATTTCTCGCTCGATCCCCCGTATGGGCGCGTCTCCGGGGCGAAATCCCTGTGCTGCGTCGTGTTTCCACTTATGTCGTATTCAGGAAGCGTGCCAACACGCGAAACAGGCGCTAACTGACTGTTTCATATGCACTCTTGCAAACACCTCCAAAACCGGCCAGTTTGGCTGGCCCGCTTCTTGATTACACAGTGTTGACAAAATGTTTCGAGGGAACCGCCATGACATCCGCCACACTGCCTGCCGAACAGTTGCAGAACGAGGAAATGCTGGTCATACGCGAGTCGGCGCGGCTGATGGGCAAGAGCCTGGAACCCGGACCTGTGATCCGCGAAATGCTGCACCTGATTTCGGAATTCCTCGGCCTCAACCGCGGGCGGGTGGTGCTGCGGCAGCCGGGCGGCAGCGACTACGCGATCCGCTACGCCTATGGCCTGACGGGCGAGGAGATCGGGCGCGGCGTCTACCCTCCGGGCGTAGGCGTCACCGGCCGCGTCCTGCAAAGCGGGGAGCCGGTCATCGTGCAGGACATCGACGACGACCCGCATTACCTCGCGCGTGCGGTTGACCGCGCGCGCCTGCCGAACGAGACGGTGAGCTTCATCGCGCTGCCGCTGCGCAGCGAGGGCGAGGTGCTGGGCCTACTGGGCGTGCACCGCATCCGCGGACGCACGCGCGCGCTGGTCGACGATCTGCGCATCCTCGAGATCATCGCCACGCTGATCACGCAGATCCTCAAGCTGAATGATCGCGTGGCGGAACAGACCGCGCGCCTGGAACACGAAAACCGCGAACTCAAATGGGCGCTCGAGCGCGGCGCACCGCAACAGGCCACGCTCGGCATCGTCGGCGAAGCGCCCGCGCTGCGCCATGCCCTGCGCCAGATCGAACAGGTGTCGTCGACCGACGTGACGGTGCTGCTGCTCGGCGAATCGGGCACCGGCAAGGAGCTGTTCGCGCGCGCGCTGCATCTGTCGAGCCCGCGGCGCGACCAGCCGTTCGTCAAGGTCAACTGCGGTGCGATCCCGGAAAACCTGTTCGAGTCGGAACTGTTCGGCTACGAGAAGGGCGCGTTCACCGGCGCGGTCGCGGCGCGTGCCGGCTACTTCGAGCAAGCGAACGGCGGCACGCTCTTTCTCGACGAGATCGGCGAGCTGCCGCTGGCGATGCAGGTGAAGCTGCTGCGCGTATTGCAGGAAAAATCGCTGCAGCGCGTCGGCGGACGCCGCGAAACGCCGATCGACGTGCGCATCGTCGCCGCCACCAACCTCGACCTGCAGCAGCAAGTCAGCAGCGGTCGTTTCCGCCTCGACCTCTATTACCGCCTCAACATCATTCCGATCCGCCTGCCCGCGCTGCGCGAACGGCGCGAGGACATCCGTCCGCTGGTGCGCCATCAGCTCAACCTCATCAGCCAGAGCTACCAGCGCAATGTCGGACTGGCGCCCGAGGCGATGGACAAGCTGGCCGGCTACCCTTGGCCGGGCAATATCCGGCAATTGCACAACGTGCTGGAGCGGCTGGTGCTGCTGGCCGAAGGCGCCACGATTTCGGCGCAGGAAGTCGAACGCGTGATCCATAGCGAGGCGGCCGGTTCGCCGGACGCTCACGCCTTCGGCAGCGCCCCGCCTCCGCCCGCGGCGGCGACCGTGCGCCCTTACCTGCCCGCCCAGTCGCACGACCGCCAGCAGATCGAGCAGGCGCTGGCGCACACCCACGGCAACAAGTCGCGTGCGGCCCAGATGCTGGGGCTGACCCTGCGCCAACTGAACTACCGACTGCAAAGGCTGAACATGGCCTGATCGGGCTGACAATGGTTGACAATTTGTTAGCGCAGACGATTTCAGGCCGCAGCCATTAAATAAATATTCACTTATCAATCAATTACTTGAGGCAATTTTTTGCAGCTGGCACAGGAATCGCAATACAAGGCATGTCGGTTTTCCCGATCCCTCTCAACCAAGGAGTCATGCCATGTCTGAAGTCGTTGCCCTGAAAACCCAAGCCGTGCTCGAGCCCATTTCCGGCGAAGGCCTCGCCGCCCTGTCCGTCAAAGGCAAGGCGAATCCGCAGTCGGTCGTCACGCTGAAAGCGAAGACCGTGTGCGAGAGCAAGTTCCGCAACCTGACCTATGTGCGCAACCTGCCGGCGCACGTGATCGACGAACCGCCGCACCTGCTGGGCGACGACACCGCGCCGAACCCCTCCGAGGCGGTGCTCGCCACGCTGGGCTCCTGCCTGTCGGTCGGCCTGCACGCCAACGCCGTTGCCCGCGGCATTTCCCTGTCCAGGATCGAGCTCGAACTCGAAGGCGACATCAACGTGACCGCGGTATGGGGCGTGGGCGATCTCGATCCGCTGAAGAAACTCGGTTTCACCGATGTGCGCGTGAAAGTGCATCTGGAGGGCGACGCCAGCGAAGCCGAACTGAAGGATCTGGTCGCGCATTCCAACGCCTGGTCGCCGGTGGCCAACACGCTGCGCAACCCGGTCACCGTCAGCGTCGAGCTCGCCTGACCCGTCTGCCATTTTTCTGGAGCGCATCATGACTGCCGTCGCCCTTGCCCCCACCTTCCCGGATACGCCTGCCGAGGTGTTGCCGGGTCTCGCCGAACTCATCGCCGCCCAGCTGGCGCCGCAGGTGGTCGACATCGATTTGAAAGGCGTTTACCCCGGCGGCTTCCTCCAGCAACTGGGGGCGATCGGCGGCCTCGGCAGCCTCACGCCCGTGGCGCATGGCGGCACCGCGCGCGGCCTTGGCCACGCCATCCAGGTGATCGAGGAAATCTCCAAGCAATGCGTGTCGACCGGCTTTCTGCTGTGGGCGGAATATGCCCTGCAGTGGTATGTCGTCAACAGTTCCAACCAGGCGCTCGCCGCCGAAATGCTGCCGCGGATGGCGCGCGGCGAGGTGCTCGGCGGCACTGCACAGTCGAACAGCATGAAGTCGTGCGTCGGGATCGAGGAGGCGCGGCTGAAAGCCCGGCGGGCCGAGGGAGGCTACGTCATCAACGGCGTGCTGCCCTGGGTATCGAACATCGGCCCCGAGCATTATTTCCACATGGGCGCGTCGCTGCCCGACACGCCGGGCCTGGTGATCGGCCTGGTACACGGCAGCACGCCCGGCCTCACGCTGACGCAGAACGCGCACTTCATCGGCATGGAAGGCACCAACACCTTCGCCTGCCAGTTCCGCGACGTGTTCCTGCCCGACAGCCGGGTGGTCTGTCACGCGGAGGAGTTCAACGCCTTCCGCGACCGCACCAAATCGGCCTTCATCCTGCTGCAGATGGGCATGGGCCTCGGCCTCATCGACGCCTGCGTGGCGATGATGAAGCGTTCCGACCGCACCCACGGTCACGTCAACCGTTTCCTCGACGTGCAGGCCGACGCGCTGGAGGCCGAACTCGACGCCGCCCGCGCCGCCACCTACGCGCTGGCGGAAAAAATCGAACGCGACGGCAGCGCGCCGCATGTGCGCGATACACTGGCGCTGCGGCTGGCTGGCAGCGAGCTCAGCCTGAAAGCCGCCAACGCGGCGATGCTGCATCTGGGCGCCAAGGGCTATCTGTCCAATAATGCAGCGCAGCGCAGATTGCGCGAGGCCTACTTCATCGCCATCGTCACCCCGGCGATCAAGCACCTGCGCAAGGAACTGCACGAATTCGACACCCACAGCTGTGCGCTGTCGCAGCCGCAGCCCGAACTGGAGGAAGCATGATTCGTTTCGAGGTATCGCTCTCTGCGGACGAGGCCGCAGAGAAACTGATCGCCGCCATCGCCGCCTACCCGATGGGCCTGGTCGCCCACGCCAACGGCCAGGCCAACTGCGCGAAAAAAGGCATCGACGTGCCGGCCGACCAGATCCTCGAAGTGTTTCGCCCCGACTACGCCGTCAAGGTATGGGCGGCAGAGAAGGCAGCCGGCATCGACATCCCGCTGCGCATCCATCTCTACGAAGCCGGCGGCCGCACCTGGGTCGCACACCGTCCCGCCTCGGAGGTCTTCAAACCCTACGTCAACCCGCAGCTCGATGCGCTGGGCGGCGAGCTCGATGCGATTTTCAACCACCTGC
>JAJYXA010000575.1 GCA_021791235.1 Pseudomonadota bacterium | reverse complement strand
GGCGTCGCGGTTTTCTTCTGCGCGCGCTGCCAGGCCGCGAAGCCGCCGTCCAGGCTGTAGACCTCGCTGAAGCCGAAGTCGGCGAACATCTGGCCGTAGGTCTGGCTGGCGTTGCCGTGGTAGCAGTAAAGCAGCACCGGCGTGGCCGTGGGGGTGCCGATGAGGGTAGCGTCGAGGTTTTCGCTGGACAGGCGGCGCGCGTTGGCGATGTGCGCCAGGTTGTAGTTGTCCGGGTCGCGCGAGTCCAGTACCAGCACGTTGTCGCGGGTGAGCAGCTGGGCGGCGGTGGCGGCGTCGATGCGCTTGAAGCTTCTTTCCCTGTTCATGGTGTGTCCTCCATATCGTCTGCGATGCGGTCGGGGTAGGGCGGCAGGGTGGTGATGCGCGTATCGGTCAGCGCGCGCCCCACGGTGAAGTGGTAAAGGGACTGGAAGTGCTTGTTGCGCAGGCCCAGCAGTTCGTGGAAGGCGTCGTCGAGAAAGCAGCCGATGCCGGTGCCGCGCAGGCCCAGAGTTTCCGCTTCCAGGTACAGCACGTGGCCGAGCAGGCCCGCCTCCCAGTGCAGCTGGCGATAGCGCCAGGCGTCTTTTTCCACGTTGGCTTCGAACCCGGCCAGCATGCCCAGCGAGAAGCAGCTGTCGGCGGCGATCGACTGCGCGCAGCTCACCGCGCGGGCGACCTTGTGCCAGCGCCCCGCCTGCAGGAGGAACAGGGGAAGATTTTCGGGGCAGCTTTCCGCCTTCTGCCATTCGAATTCGTCGCTCAATTCCTGCCGCAGTCTTGTTTCGGCTGCGGCATCGCGCACCAGGATGTACAGCCCGGGTGGCACGCCTTCCACGCGGTGCACGAAAAACACCGGATGGATGGCGGGCGCGTAGTCCCAGATGTCCCACGGCGCCTGCGGGCGCGGCAGCAGGCTGTCGACCATGCGGTAAAAGTCGGCCGCGGCCATTTCGAACTGCGGGTCGAAGCGCTGGGCGCTGCGCCGGCCCATGATGACTTCGGGTGCGGGCAGATGCGCGGGCGAGGTGCCGGGCGGGTAAGCGTGCGGCGGCGCGGCCTCGTCGCGGTTCTTTTGCGTGGCCGACGCGACTTCGTCGATGACCGGCCAGTGGTACATGGGATGCGGGTCGAGGAGGTTGGCCTGTCCGCTCCAGTGGGTGTGTTCCGCATCCCAGGGCGCGGGTTCGACAACGGTTCGGGCGTGGGCCGGGCTGACAAGCTGCACCAGCAGGTCCGGCTCTTCGCGCTCGGCGCTGGCGTAGTCCTGATCGCGCCCGGTGCCGAGCAGCACGGCCAGGCGCTGGCTGTTGCAGCCCGCCACCAGGCGAAGTTCCCAGCCCAGCTGGCCGGCGGCATAGCGCAGCGCGGCCAGCGCATGGCCGACGTCGAGCTGGCAATAGCGGAAGGCGCGCTCGCCGTATTTCCAGGCTTCGCGCCAGTGGATGGACGACAGCCCGATCCACAGTCCAGGCGGGTGCGCCGCATTGGAACGGCAGCGCTGCTCCAGGGCGTGGCTGCGGCTGGCGTAGTGGTAGAGGCCGGCGTCCAGGCCCTGCACGCCGTGCGCGATCACATAGGCCTCGGTCGGATGCAGGTTGCCGCTCGACGGGTTGCAGCGCAGCGCCCAGCGATCCGGCCCGTATTCCTTCCAGGCGGACAGCCCGAGCGACAATTGCAGCAGGGCGCCCAGCGAGTCGAGCGAGAACGCGGGGGCTTGGGCCGTGTCCGCGCTGTGGTGAGCCAGGCGGCCGGCGCAAAGCGGCAGGCGGAGGGACGGGCTGCCCGCGAACGCGCGGAAGGGATCGGGCTGGCTGGTCCAGTCCAGCGTTTCCGGGCCGGCGGCATAACGCTCGGGCCGATGTTTGGTGCGCTCGTGGTATTCGAAGGCGACTTTGGCCCGTTCGCTGTCGTGCCCAGTGTCCGGAGGAGCGGGGCAGGGCGTGACCGCATGCGTGCGCGGGCAGGTTTCCAGGCTGCGCGGCGTATCGCTGTTGCCTGCTATGCCCAGCCGCTGTTCGATCTGCCCGGCGTCGAATCCCACCAGTTTCCAGTTCCCGCTTTCGATCAGCGGCCGCCGGATCAGCAAGGGGTTGGCCAACATCAGGCCGATTGCCGCATCGACCTCGATGCGGGCGGGATCGATTTCGCCTGATTTCACCTGGGGCGCGGCGCGGTTGAACCAGTCGGCCACCGGCAGGCCAGCGAAAAAATCCTGCAGCCGCTGCGCCGTCCACGGCTCGCTCAACAGGTCGCGCACGACCAGTTCGTGGCCGGCGTCGAGCAGCAGACGCTTTTGCCGCGCGTTGTTCCCGCAGCCGGGTTTCTCGTAAAAGGTAATGGTGGTCATGGCATAAGCTCGAAAAAAAGCGGGTTTGTCCACAGATTTACGCAAATTACGCAGAAGCATTTCCAGGCGATGAGCCGCCGCTGCAACAGGGTTTTTAAAATCTGCGGCATCTGCGCAATCTGCGGATTCATTTTTTTTCCCCTTGCGCCAACGCCAGCAGCGCCACGGTCTGCGCCTCGATGCGCGTCTTGATCTCCTGGTCCAGCTTGCGCAGCCAGTAGCCGGGAATGCCGGAAACGCCATAGGCCGCGCCGGCCAGCATGCCGGCCAGCGCCCCGTTGGTGTCGGCGTCCTCGCCACGGTTCACCACTTCGGTCACGCAGGACTCGAAACTGTCGGTGCGAAAAAAAGAGTGGAGCACCGTCTGCACGGTATCGACGATGTAGCCCGACGCGCGTTTGGGATAGGGATCGAAGCGGAATTCCGGGAATTCCGCGATCAGGCGGTTCGCTTCGACGCGGCAAGCCTTGATGCCGCCGCCGCGGATCAGGCTGCGCACCATGTTCCCGAGCGCCAGCGTCGCCGCATCCGACAGCGGGTGGTGATGGGTGAGGTGGCATTGTTCCGGCGTCGCGCGGGTGAAGGCGGCGTCATCATTCAGCGTCGCCAGCGTCAGCGGCAGGTTGCGCATGCAGGCGCCGTTGCCGCCGTCGCTCTCGCTGGGCTCGCCTGCCAGCGTGCCTTCCACCATGTAGCGCCGGATGCCGCGGCGGCAGGTATTGCCCACGTCCAGCGGCTTCGACTTGAGCCAGCCGACGAAGGCGTCCGCCGCGGCCACGGCGTTCCAGCCGCCGCTGGCCAGGATGGCCTGCCCCAGCGCCAGCGACATCTGGGTGTCGTCGGTGATCTGGCCGGGCTTGAGCTTGAGCCAGCCGCCGCCGATGATGTCGCGGTGCATGCCGTAGGCGTGCTGGATTTCGGCCGGCATCATGAATTCGACGGTGGCGCCCAGGGCATCACCGACGGCGAAACCGAGGTAAGCGCCCAGCGCGCGTTCGTGCACGTCATCGCGAGTCACATTCATCCTTAAAACCGCAGTTGAACCACAGAGGCACAGAGAACACAGAGGAAAAACGACGCCTTGCATGTGTCATATGCTCACCCGCTGCGGGTTGATCGACAAACCATTGATTTCCTGCCTTTCTCCGTGCCTCTGTGTCTCTGTGGTGAGGTTTTCAGGTTCATTCCTCAGAAATAGCTGACCGTGACCCGGTAGTCGCCGCCGATGACGAGATACTCGGCTTCGCCCTTGAGCGGGTGGCGCGGCAGCAGATCGTTGAAGAACAGGATCTTGGCCGTCGGCACCCGCGCTTCCAGGATGGTGTCGCCGAATTCGCAGGCGATGCTGCGCCGGGCGGTGAACGACACGACGTTGTTCAGCCTCACCAGCGCCTGTCCGCTGCGCGGGCGGGATTGGCCGCGCAGCAGCGTGTCTTCGTGGAAATCATTCACGCCGCGATACAGCGTGACGTGATGCCGCTCCGGGGAAAACCAGCGCGCGAGCGACCATTGGCAGAATTCATACAGCAGGTCGAGCTGCGTGTAGATGACGTTGTTGCAGAACCGGCCGGACATTTTTTCTTCCACGTAGCGCGACCAGGCGCTTGAGGCAAAGCGCGTGAGGGCGGTCTTGTGGAAGGTCGGGAACAGGCCGAATCGGCTTTCCGCCCAGCCCTTCAGCACGGCGCCTTCACGGCTGTTGGCGTCGTAACCCCAGCCCTTGAGCAGGCGCAGATAGCTGGCGCGGAATCGCCACACCCGCGTCCCGGCTGCATCCGTTTTGCTCTGTTGCAAACTGAAGGTTCCGTCCATATAGCCCTGAAAATAGGTTGCCGCCTCGGCGTGGCTGCCGGCCGTGGCCAGCAAGTCGAACAGCCGGGCATGGCCTTCATGCACGCCGCGGATGCGCAGCGGCAGGGGAGTGTCGTTGAACGCCGCGCTCGCCAGCAGGCCGGCAGGAATGCCGACCAGATTGGCGCTGTGCCCCCTCAACGCGGCGGCGGTCATTGCATGGACCTGAAAAGGCAATCGCCTTTTCTGCGTTAAAGCGCGTGGATCGCAATGGGCGCGCGCTTGCGCCCCACCAGGCCATCCACCTTTCGGCGCGCGTCTTCCACCCGCAGCGGTTTCACCAGCAGGCCGTCGATGCCGGCGCTTTGGCAGGTGGCCAGCAGGGGATCGTCGCGGCTGTCCGCCACCAGCAGAATTTTCGTGCCGGGCAGGCGCGAGCGGATGAGCGAGAGCACCCCCACCCCGCGCTCGGCGACGACGTCGATGCCCAGCAGCAGCAGGTCGGGCTTCCACTCGATGCCCTTGTCGAATGCCGCCTCCAGCGTGGGCAGGTCGTGGGTCTCGTTCTCGTCGTGCAGCATGAACTGCAGCGCCATGCGGGTGATGTCGTCGTTGGCCACCACGAACAGGCGTTTGTTGTCCAGGGCCTTTGCGGTCTCTACGCCAATCTGCATCGAATTTCTCCTGAATGTCTTGTTCTACCGAATGGGGGAAGAGCAAGAAGCGTTCCGGGGCGCAATCCACAGCCGGATGCGGTTGAGCCGGGCCGATGCCGCCACCGTCCCTGTCGCATGTCGGACAAGGCTGCGCCGAGTGTAGGGTTTGCAACAAACGTAGATGCTGCCGGGCGAGAGGGGGTGTGGCCTGGCAGGGCTTGGGCGCGTGGCACGAGCGTTGCTTTGATGGTCGAGGACCAATCGAGGCCGCCATGATTTTCTCCCGCACCAGCCAATACGCCATCCAGGCGCTGATCTACCTGGCGATCCAGCCGGGCGGGACGTGGGTGCTCAGCCGCGAAATCGCGCACACGCTGGGCGTGCCATCGGCATATCTCGCCAAGGTGTTGCATGACTTGTCCCGCGGGCAGTTGCTGCATTCGTCGCGTGGCCGCCGTGGCGGCTTCAGCTTGCGCAGCGGCGCCGGGAAAAGCAATTTGCTCGATATTCTTCTGCTGATGGATGGCCCTCGCGCGGATCGGGAGTGCCTGCTCGGGCTCAAGGCGTGCAAAGACGAGACGGCCTGTCCTCTGCATCGCAAGTGGAAACCCGTCAAGCAAGAAATCCTCGCCTGCCTCGGCAACGTCACCCTGATCCATCTGGCGAACGCGGTTCAAAGCGGCCAATACCGCTTGGCCGATCTGCCGTTGGCCCTGACGCGGCACTAACCCCCGTTGATGCCTTTGCCGCAATCCAGGGCTTGCCTGGCCTGTTTACTGGATCGCCAGGGGCCTGCGGCCCTCGCGATGGCAGGCGGGAGTCATTGCGAGCCATCTGCCTTTCGGCTTGTCCCTTTCATGACAGTGGTTTTTGCCTTTGTCGCGTTTGCAACAAGCTGCCGCGATCGGTTTTTATCGAAAAAAACACGAATAAACAATCGTTTATCCATTTTATTCATGGGTGGCACGGTCGTTGCTGAGTACCAGGCGTGCAGTAAATGTTTTGCCGGCTCCGTATTCGATAAGAAGAAGAAAAAAGGTACGCAGCAGATTTTTGAGTCGGCCGAGTGCGTGCTGCCAGGGCGAGTCGATTACGAAATTTTTTAACTTTAAGGAGATACACATGTCTGAAGGCAAATTAAGGCAAATCGCTTTTTACGGCAAGGGCGGGATCGGCAAATCCACCACCTCGCAAAACACGCTGGCTGCGCTGGCTGACCTGGGACAGAAAATCCTCATCGTCG
>JAJYXA010000365.1 GCA_021791235.1 Pseudomonadota bacterium | reverse complement strand
CCGCAGCTTTACACTGAAAGGCGCGGGCACCATCGTCACCGGCACCGTGTTCGCCGGCCGTGTCGAAGTGGGCGACGAACTGGCGGTGACGCCGTCCGGCAAGCGGGTGCGCGTGCGCAGCCTGCATGTGATGAACCGGCCGGCGCAGACGGGACAGGACGGGCAGCGCTGCGCGCTGAACCTGCACGGCGCCGGCAAGGACGAGATCGCGCGCGGCGACTGGATCGTGGCGCCGCATCTCCACGCGCCGACCGCGCGCTTCGACGTGCGGCTGCACCTGTCGCCGCAGGCGCCCGCGGCGCTTGCGCACTGGGCGCCGGTCCATCTGCATCTGGGTGCGGCGCACGTCATGGCGCGGGTGGCGCTATTGGAAGGGGAGCACCTGGCGCCGGGCGAAAGCGCGCTGGCACAACTGGTCGCCGACCGGCCGCTCGGCGCGCTCCACGGCGACCACTTCATCGTGCGCGACGCCGATGCCCGCCACACCCTCGGGGGCGGCGTGGTGCTCGACCCCGACGCGCCGGCACGCAAGCGCAAGACGCCGCTGCGGCTGGCGGAACTCGCCGCGCTGGACATTCCCGACACCGCGCAGCGCCTGCGTGCGTTACTCGGCCTGCGCGGGCTCGACCTTGTCCGGCTGGCCATGCACTGGAATCACGATGGCCTGGATTCCGTATTGCCGCCCGACAGCACGCGGGTGCTCGGCTGTCATGAAACCTGGGCCTTTTCCGCTGCGCACTGGGCGCGTCTGCAGGACACGTTGCGCACCGGTCTCGTCGCGTTTCACGAACGCTTTCCCGACGAACTGGGTCCCGATGCCGCCCGCGCCCGGCGCATGTTCCTGCCGACGCTGCCGGCCGCTGCGTTCGCCGCGCTGACCGACGGCTTGCTGGCGGCGGGCACGCTGCAGCGCAGCGGCCCCTGGCTGCATCTGCCGACGCACAGCATTGCGCTCACCCGCGAGGAGGAAGCGCTCTATCAGCGCATCCGACCCTGGCTGGCGGAAGCCGCCTACGACCCGCCCTGGGTGCGCGATCTGGCCAGAATGAGCGGCAAGGACGAGGCATCGATGCGGCGCCTGCTGCAGAAGCTGGCGCGCCAGGGCAAGCTGTACCAGGTGGTGCGCGACCTGTTTTATCTGCCTGAAAGCGTGGCGCAGCTGGCCACCATGGTGCAGGAACTGGAGCACGTCAGCGGCGAGACGCGCGCCGCGGAATTCCGCGACCGCAGTGGCCTCAGCCGCAAGCGCGCGGTCCAGGTGCTGGAGTTTTTCGATCGGGTGGGCTACACGCGCCGCGTGCGCGAAGCCCACCGGCTGCGCAACGCGGACATGTTCGGCAGGATGGAACATGCCGCTTGAACTGGAAGGGAAGCGTGCCTGGTGGTGCGGCCGGATTTCAAATCCGGTTGGGGGTGTCAGTCGCTCCCGGGTGGGTTCGACTCCCACTTCCTTCCGCCAACTCTTTTACTCGCGTTCGGGTCTGAATGGCGGAGCCTAAGCGATGAGCAATGTGCGATTCCCGTCAGGCCGATGGCGGTTTTTTGGGCGAAGGAATCAGCAGGACGGGACCTGATGACAGCCTGGCCATTCGTTCAGCCACGCTGCCGAGCATCAGATGCTGAAAACCACGGCGGCCATGGGTTCCCATCACCACCAGGTCTGCTCCCCAGCGGGAGGCCTCCCTTGAAATCACTTCAGCAATCTGCTGGATTGGGGTTTCGGTCTCCAGCAGCACGGCCTCCGCCTCGAACCCTGCCTGCTGGACGGTATCGCGTGCTGCTGCGAGGATTTTTTCTCCCACACCACGCCTTGCCTCACTCAACGCCCCGGTATCGATTGCCAGTTCCGGCCCGATTGGCAGCCAGCTCATGTCCAGGACATGAACCATGCGCACTGTGGCCGACAGCTTTCTGGCCAGTTCGATCGCATGCTTCAGTGCATGCAGGGACGTGTTGCTTTCGTCCACTGCCACCAGAATCTTCGAGTACATGGTCACCTCCTTGTTACGTCAGCAATGAGCGCAGGGCATCGACAAAGCGTCGGTTGTCTTCGGGCAGCGCCGTGGTGATGCGCATGAAGCCCGGACCGAGCACCGGATCGTTCAAGGGTTTGATCAGGATGTCGCGGCTGCGCAGCTGTTCGGCGATCTCTGCCGCGTTGTGGGGTGCAAGATCGGCGAGGAAGAAATAGGTATGGGTTGGATAGGTACGCACGCCCAGGGCACGCAACTCGGCTGCTAGCGCCTCGGTCCAGGCTTGCAGCTGAGCAGCGCGGGCATGAATCCGCTCTTCGTGCCGCAACGTAGCGATGGCCGCCGCCTGACTGGGGCGGGCGAGCGGATAGGCGTCGTTGTGGCCGTTCAGATCGTCGGCGACGGCCTCGGGAAAGATGCCGTAGCCGACACGGAAGCCCGCCAGGCTGTGGGCCTTGGACAGGGTGCGGGTCACCAGCAGGTTGGGATGCTCGGGTACAAGATGAGTGACCGACTGCCCGGCCAGGCCGATGAAGGCCTCGTCGACCAGGAAGCGTGTCTGCGGGTGGCGGCGCAACAAATCCGGCAGCAGTGCCATGTCGAAGATGCCGCCGTTGGGGTTGTTGGGATTGACGATGACCACCAGCGTGGTGCCCTCCGGAATCACCAGTTCGCTCAGATCGAAGGCGAAGTCGTTTTCCGGGCGCAGCCGCGTTTCCGTGTAGCGCCGGGCGATCTCGGGAAACAGCACATAGGTCGGCGTCAGCAGATGAACCTGCTGGCCGAAACGGTCGAAGAGCTGGCGCAGGATGAGCTCGGAGCCGGCGTTGATGTGGATGAGCCGTTCAGGAACGCCGAGCTGCTCGCTGAGGAGCCGGCGCAGCGGTGCCGAGTAGGGCTCAGTGTAATAGTTGCTGTGCGGTACCTCGGCCTGCGCCGCAGCAATGGCCTCGTCAAGCGGCGGCAGCGGGTTCTCGCACAGCAGCAGCTTGATGCCCTGAAAACTGCCACCACCCTTTTCCGAAATTGCGCTCATGCGTTTCCCTCTCTACGACGTCCGCTGCCGCCTCCCCGGATGCCTTGCACGCAACGCTGGAATGCAGGCAGATGGCGTTGCTGCGACGCTTCCTGAAGATTGCGCAGCACCGTGAGGATATCGGGGCGCTGCGTCGCCGCCAACAGACGCTCGTACAGGTTGCCGTTGACGATCTCCGCGGCGACGCCCGCTTCGCAGGCTGCTTGCAGGCTGGCGTAGCGCTCGACCTTTCCCTGCCACGGGTTCTCGGGTACCTGCAGCCCGTAGCGGGCATACAGCGCGTAAAGCGCCCCGATGTGGCGCGCCTCGGCCTCGCGGATGTTGCTGAACGGCGGTACCTCGCCAAAATCGGCGATCACCTGATCGTACGTTGACCAGGCATGGTACTCGTCGTCGAGCGCCTCGTTCAGCACACGGATTTCGGATTCGGAGAGCAGGCTCATGGGTCAGTGTCCAAAGCGGAAGAATGCGATCGTCCCGATGCCCGCCAGCAGCAGCACGAACTGGCGCAACGCTGCCGCAGCGCTCACTTGACGGTGCAGTCCCGGAATGAGGTCTGCCGTTGCAATATAGACGAAGCTCGCCGCGGAAAGCGCCAGGATATAAGGCACTGCCTCGCGCGTCTCGCCGAGCCAGAAGTAGGCCGCCACGGCGCCCGGCAGGGTCGCGGCGGACGAGAGCCCGTTGAGCAGCAGCGCCTTCGCCCGCCCATAGCCGCTGTCGAGCAGGATGCCGAAATCGCCGACCTCCTGCGGGATCTCGTGCGCGATCACCGCCAGCGACGCGGCGACCCCCAGCGGAATCGAGGCAAGGAAGGCGGCGGCGATCACCACCCCGTCGACGAAATTGTGGAAGGCGTCGCCGATCAGGATCAGCGGGGCGGCGCGCCCGTGTACCTCGCATTCGCTGTCGTGGCAATGCCGCCACAGCACCAGTTTTTCCAGCACGAAGAACAGCACCATGCCGGCCAGCACGGTTGCCATGACTGCATTCGCCGGCGCCTGCTTCAGGCCAGCCGGAATCATCCCCAGAAACGCCGCGCCCAGCAGCGTGCCGGTCGCATAGCTGATGAGACAGGGAACGAGCGTCCTGCGGATGCCATCGGGAAAAAGCAGCATCAGCGCCGCGCCGGAAATCGCGCCGAGGCTGCCCAGTAGACTGAAGCCCATGATCCACAGCAGCATTCTTTACCTCCTTGGCAATCCTCGCCCTTCTCGGAAGCGACCTTGACGCGAGTCAGCGCAAAGCCTACACATCAAAGAGGCGTCATTCTCGCCCAAACGAAAGGAGACAGTATGGAAGAACAACCGCAAGGATGCGCGCGGGTGTCGGGCTCGGTCGTCGACGTCCCTACGTCGGAAGAACAGCCCCAATCCGAACCCACCACAAAACATGAGGTAAGCAAAATGACTGCACGTGTCGGACAGAAAGCCCCCGATTTCTCTGCGCCAGCCTATTACCGGGGCGGCTTCACCAACGTCAAGCTGTCGGATTATCTGGGCAAGTGGGTGATGCTCTGCTTCTATCCCGGCGATTTCACGTTCGTCTGAGCAACAGAAGTGTCCGCGGTCGCGGCGCATTATGATGCTTTGCAGAAATTGGGCGTGGAGGTTTTGTCGGTCAGCGTGGACAGCCACTTTGTCCACAAGATGTGGAACGACAACGAACTGAGCAAGATGGTGGAGGGCGGCGTGCCATACCACATGGTCTCCGACCAGGCAGGCAATGTCGGGCGCGCGTATGGCGTCTGGGATGAAGCCCAGGGGATCGAGATGCGCGGTCGTTTCATCATCGACCCGGACGGGGTGATCCAGGCGATGGAGGTGCTCACCGCGCCAGTCGGGCGCAAGCTCGCCGAAACGGTGCGGCAGTTCCAGGCCTACCAGCTCGTGCGTGCCTCCGGCGGCAAGGAAGCCACCCCAGCGGGCTGGGAACCGGGCAAGGAGACGCTGAAGCCGGGGCCCGATCTGGTCGGGAACGTCTGGAAGGTCTGGAACCCTTCGATGGAATAGGCTGGCCACGGATCTTTACATCGGTCCTGTGCCAACCCGAGACCCCGCCCGAGTGGCGGGGTTCTCGTTGAAGGCCCTTCGTCCAGTGCAGCCTCAATCCAGACTTGGCAGGTTGGCTTCTTGGCTTAGTTGGGCTGCTTTGGCCGATACCGGGCGGTCGTTGCAGTGATTGGCCTGACCGTCTGCTTCTGGCCGATCCGGCCCTTCGCTCCGAACACCGAACTCTGACCTGCAAGAAGCCTGTTGAAACAGTGGCTTCCCCCATGGCTTCATGCGTGGTGCCATCGTGTCCATTGCGCTTACAAACATCCCCCACTCCTGAAAATCAGAGGGCTACGGGTGCGCATTTCAAACTCCGTACAAGCCCGCACGACTAAACGTCGATACTGACAATGTCACCCTGCTCGTCGGTGTCGAGCGGTTCTTCGGACTCGAGCTGATGCTGCAGCACGGCGAGGTCGGCTTCGGAGGCGTCGTTGCCTGTGTGTGCGCGTTTGACGATGCGTTCGCGCAAGGTAGCCACGGGTGCCTGAAGATCGAGGATATGGAAAGCCACGCCGTGTGCCTTGGCCGTCTCGCGTAGCAGGTCGCGCTGCCAGCGTGCGATGAAGGTGGCGTCGACGATGACCGGCCAGCCGGCATCGAGGATGTCGCCCGTCAGTTGCGCCAGATGGGCATAGGTGCGCCGGGTGGCGTCGGCGGCATAGAGGTGTTGCCCGATGCCCGAGCCGCTGCGGTCGATGGCATCGAGGCCGGCGAGCCGCTTGCGCTCGACGTCGGAGCGCAGGCGGATGGCGCCCGGGGTCTGCAGCAATTTTTGGGTAACGGTGGTCTTGCCCGAGCCCGACAGGCCGTGGGTGATGTCGAGGCGGAGGGGCATGGGCTGCGTCAGTGTGGCGGCCAGTTGAAGCAGCGCACGGACGTCGGCGAGCGCCGCGTCGCGTTCGGGGCCGGCGGTCTGGCCGATGCGAATGGCATTCACCTTGGCGCGCACCAGCGCGCGATACACCGCGTAATAGC
>JAJYXA010000558.1 GCA_021791235.1 Pseudomonadota bacterium | reverse complement strand
GCATCCACAAGGACGAGGTGGCGGTCAGCGTCAGCGACTTTGCCGATATCGAACGCGAATCGCGCTTGCGCGTGATGCTGGCGCAGGGCATCTCGAGCGGCGAACGCATGGACTACACACTGCAAAAGGCGGTCGAACTAGGGGTGGCGGCGATCCAGCCGATCGCCGCCAGGCGCAGCGTGGTGAAGCTGGCGGGCGAACGCGCCGACCGTCGCCTCGCGCACTGGCAGGGCGTGGTGGCGAGCGCTTGCGAGCAGTGCGGGCGCAACCAGGTTCCCGCAGTGGCGCCGCCGCTGCCGCTGGCGCACTGGCTCGGCCAGCAACAAGGCGCGCGGCTGCTGTTCCTGTCGCCGCTGGCCGAGGCGCGGCTGGCCGACCTGCCGCCACCGGCCGCGCAGGACTGGCTGGTGGCCGGACCCGAAGGCGGATTCGAGGCCGACGAGATCGCTGCGCTGCAGGCGGCGGGGGCCGCCCCGGTACGGCTCGGTCCGCGCGTGCTGCGTACCGAAACCGCCGCGCTGGCGGCGCTGGCGGCGATGCAGACGCTATGGGGTGATTTTTGAGCCGGCAACAGGCGTAAAAAAAAAACGGGCCTGCGCCCGGTTTTTACGCCCGACTCCATCAGGGACGAATGTAGGCATACCCCTCCGCCTGACGGTCCATGAGTTCCACCACGCCGGCCTGAACGTAACCAATCTTGGGGTTCATGTCTTCCTTGGTGAGCTTCTGGCCCTTCATGGTGTTGAGGCACGCCACCACTTTCATGCCGGAATCGACGGCTTCGCTGACGCGGTTGGCCACTTCGGAGTCGGCTTTCAGCATGCCAATGCCCGGACCATACGCCACGATTTCGATTTTTGCCCCCTTCAGATCCTTCTGGACGTTTTTGGCGTTATTCAGCGCCAGATTCCATTTGGCCGTATCGCCGTCACTGACCTGAATCACCACTTTCGGCGTAACGAGGGGATCCCTTGCAACGGCGGCGGTCGGCAGCGCCAGTGCGCCCATCATCAATGTACCGCCCAGCAGGGCGCCCAGCATCTTGTTCATGGCTTTCATTTTTCGAAGTCTCCTTCAGGGTGATTGAAACGGAAATGTGTCGTCCTGCTGTGTTATGACGCAAGGCCGTTCCGATTTATTCCATTTATTCTCGTGCTTGTGTTGCCCCCTGCGCGACGCGGGGGGTTTTTTCGGTATCCTTCGCATCAATCCCACCCTGCCGGGCCATTCCGTTGAAAGACACCGCCGATTTCGTCCACTGGTTCCGCTCCGCCGCGCCGTACATCCACGGCTTTCGCGGCAAGACCTTCGTCATCGCCTTTGGCGGCGAACTGGTGGCGGACGGCGGCTTCGTGCAGCTGGCGCACGACGTCAACCTGCTGAACAGCCTGGGCGTGCGGCTGGTGCTGGTGCACGGCGTGCGGCCGCAGGTGGAGGCGCGGCTGACCGAGAGCGGCACCGCGATCCGCTACGTCAACGGCCTGCGCGTCACCGACGACACGGCGCTCGCCTGCGTCAAGGAAGCCGCCGGCACGGTGCGGGTGGAAATCGAGGCGCTGCTGTCGCTGGGTCTGGCCAACACGCCGATGGCCGGCGCCGACATCCGGGTGGCCTCGGGCAACTTCGTCACCGCGCAGCCGCTGGGGGTGCGCGACGGCGTCGACCTGCTGCACACCGGAGAGGTGCGCAAGATCGACGCCGCCGCGATCCGGCGGCGGCTGGACCAGCACGACATCGTGCTGCTCTCGCCGATCGGCTATTCGCCGACCGGCGAGATCTTCAACCTCAGCCTGGAAGACGTGGCCACCCAGGCGGCGGTCGAGCTCGCGGCCGACAAGCTGATCTTCCTGATGGATACCGAGGGCGTGCCGGACAAGGGCCGCGCCATCCACAACGCCCTCACCGTCAACGAGGCGCGGCAGGTGCTCGAAAAGGCGAAGAAGCTGCCCGAGGACGTGACCTACTACCTGCCGTGCGCGATCACCGCCTGCACCCAGGGGGTCAAGCGCGCGCACCTCATCAGCCGCCATCGGGACGGCGCGCTGCTGTCCGAGCTGTTCACCCGCGAAGGCGTCGGCACCCTCGTCACCCCGGCGCCGCTGGAAACCCTGCGCGCCGCCACCATCGACGACGTCGGCGGCATCCTCGGCCTGCTCGACCGGCTGGAGCGCGAGGGCATCCTGGTGCGGCGCTCGCGCGAACTGCTGGAAATGGAAATCGAGCGCTTCCTGGTGCTCGAATCCGACGGCGTCGTCGCCGGCTGCGCCGCGCTCTATCCCTTTCCCGAAGAGCAGGCGGCCGAACTCGCCTGCCTGGCCGTCTCCAGGGAGTTTCGGGGTCGCGGCTTTGGCGACCTGCTGCTGGCGGAAGCCGAGAAAAGAGGCAAAAAAGCCGGTTTCGGAAAACTGTTCGTGCTGACCACCCGCACCGAGCACTGGTTCGAGGAGCGCGGCTTCGTCGACAGCAGCCCCGACCACCTGCCGAAAAGCAAGCAGGCGCTGTATAACTACAAGCGGAAATCCAAGGTTCTGCAAAAATCGCTGTAAAACAAGGAACTCAAGCTTGCGTCTATCTGCCCTGAGGCTGGGGCTGCCCAGCCTCATTCCTTATGCGCCCGCCCAGGCAGCCGGCTTGCGCCGCACGCAGCGGTCCAGGTTGGCCGCCCTGTTCGGATGCCTGCTGCTGATTGCGGGCCGCCCCGTTTCCGGCGCGGACGCACCGCTGGTCTTCGGCGTGTTCCCCCACTTGACCGCCAAGCAGATCGTCGAAACGTACCGGCCGATTGCCGACACCCTGGAAAAACACCTGCAGCGCGGCGTCGTCATTTATAGCGCGCGCGACTTCAAAACTTTTATCGAGCGAACCCGCCAGGGCGATTACGACATCCTGCTGACGGCACCGCATCTGGCCTGGCTGGCGCGCCAGGATGCCGGTTATCGGCCGCTGCTGAAATATGCCCAGCCGGTGTACGGCCTGCTGGCGGTCAGGGCCGATTCGCCGTTTGATGAACCGGGAGCATTGCGCGGCCGCACCATCGCCATACCCGACCCCTTCGCCGTCGCGGTATTGGCCCTCCACGCCGAACTGGCCGCGAAGGGGCTCCAACATGACATTGATTACCGGACCGTCATCTCCGGCAGTCATCTCAACGCGGTGATGCAGGTCATCAACGGGCGCACGGATGGCGCCATGCTGGGACTGCACACCTATACCTTGCTGTCTCCCGAACTGCGCCGGCAATTGCGCGTGCTCGCCAAGACGCCGCCCTTGTCCAGCCTGACGTACCTCACCCATCCTCGCCTGCGCGACGCCGAGGCGGAGGCAGTACGCAAAGCGCTGCTGCATTTCGCCACCCTCCCCGAAGGGCGCGCATTCATGCAGCGCGGCGGCTACGCCGGCTTCGTCAGCGTGGACGGCAGCGAACTGCGGGCCTTCCACCCCTACGCACTGCAGGTGCAGGACCTGTTGCGGACAACCCGATGAAGGCGTGGCTGGAGCGGCTCTCGCTGCGCTACAAGCTCACGCTCGCCGCACTGGGCGTGGAAGCCGTGATGCTGAGCTTCCTCATCGCAAACGGGGTGCAGCTCACCACCGACGCCCTGCAAATACAGGCCGGGCACCGGGTGGAGGAAATTGCGAAAACCCTGGAAGCGGCCCTGCTTGCGCCACTGGCGCAACAGGATGATGCCAGCGTGCGCGACATCGTCGAAACGCTGCGGCATGACGGCGGCCTCAAAATGATCGAGGTGCGCGACAGCAGCAACCGGGTCGTACACCAGATCGGCAATAGCGGCGCCGCAACCGATTTTCACCGGGTGCAGCCGGTCATGCTGGCGGGGCGGCGCTATGGCGAGATCGCCCTGGTCCTGTCGGGCGACTTCATCCAGGAGGCGCGCACCCGCTATATCCGCAACAGTCTCATCATTGCCGTGATCGCCCTGCTGCTCACCGGCGTCCTGCTGGCCCTGTCGACCGGCGGCGTGATTCGCCGCTTTGTCGCGCTGACCAGCGCCAGCAAGCGCATGGCGCAAGGCGATCTGGACGTCAAGCTCAGCGGCGAGGGCGAAGACGAAATCGGCCAACTGGTCGTCACCTTCAACCGGATGGCCGAATCGGTCCGCTTCAACGTCGACCGGGCGCGCGAAAACGAGGCGCGTTTTCATGCCATCGCCGATTACACCCACGACGTCGAATTCTGGCTGTCGCCCGAGGGCAGACTGTTGTGGGTCAACCCCTCGGTCGAGCGCATGCTCGGCTTTACCGTCGGCGAATGCATGGGGAAGATGAATTTTCCGGTCGACATCATCCATCCGGAAGATCGCATCGCCGCCGAGTTCCAGTTGTATCAGGCCCTGCGCGGCACCTCCGGCCAGGGCTACGCACTGCGGGTTTGCCGCAAGGAGGGCGGCCATTTCTGGGCCGCGGTGAACTGGCAGCCGATTCACGATTACAGCGGGATATACCAGGGCATACGCGCCAGCATCCACAGCATCGACGACCTCAAGGCGACCGAAGCCAACCTGCGCCAGGTCATCAATGAGCTGCGCACCGCGGAAAGCCTGCAAAGCCGATATCTGGAGGAAACCGAGCAGGAACGCGCGCGACTGGTCTCGCTGCTGTCGGCGATGAACCTCGGCATTCTGTTCGTCGCCGCCGACGGCCGCGTGATCTACCACAACCCCGCCTTCAGCCGCATGTGGATGATCGACGAAGGGACGGGACTCATCGGCCTGCCGGTCAACGAGGTGCTGGCCCAGTCCGCTTCGACCCTGGCACGTCCCGACCATTTTTCCAGGCATATGCTGTCGGTGCTGGAAACGCGCGAATTGTCCGACAGCTATGAAATCCAGATGACCGATGGCCGCGTCATCACCGAACTCGACTACCCGGTGCGCGATCGCGAAGGCCGCTTCATCGGCCATTTGTGGATTTACGAAGACGTCACCCGCGAACGCCAGACGGCCGATCAACTGGTGTATCTGGCCGAGCGCGACGCGCTCACCGGACTGTACAACCGTCACCGTTTCCAGCAGGAACTGGCGCGCACCATGCTGGAAACCGACCGCCACCAGGCGCGATGCGCGCTGATGTTCTTCGATCTCGACGAATTCAAGACCATCAACGACAGCTCGGGCCACCGCGCCGGCGATGCGCTGCTGATCCGGGTGGCCGGCGAAATCGGCGCCCTGGTGCGGCGCAACGAAGTGCTGGCCCGCCTGGGCGGCGACGAATTCGCCATCCTGCTGCCCGGCGTGCAGGGCAACGAAGCGGAGGCGCTGGCCGATCGCGTGGTGCGGGCGATCGCACAAATTCCCTTCCGCTTCGAAGGGCAGAACCTGCGTCTCACCACCAGCCTCGGCATCGCCTACTACCCGGAGCACGCCGCCGACGCCGACGACCTCGTCGCGCGCGCCGATATCGCGATGTACCAGGCCAAGGATGCGGGCAAGAACACCTGGCGCGTCTATCGCGCGGACACCGATGCCGACAGCGAGATGCGCAGCCGCCTGTCGTGGGGCGAGCGCATCAGCAACGCGCTCGACAAGAATCTGTTCCGGCTGAATTTCCAGGGCGTGTACCGGGCGGACGACGGCACCCTGTCGCACCTTGAAGCGCTGATCCGCATGGACGACGAGCGCCATGCCGACCAGTTCATCATGCCGGCCCATTTCATCCGGGTGGCGGAGAAAAGCGGCCGCATCCTCGACATCGACCGTTGGGTCATCCGCGAAGTGGTGGGCCGGCTGGCCGACAATCCGGCCAACCCTCCCATCGCGGTCAACCTGTCGGGGCGCTCGCTGTCCGAGCCTGGCCTGCCGCAGTTCATCAGCGACGCGCTGCGCGAAGCCGGCGTCAAGCCCGGCCGGTTCATCGTCGAAATCACCGAAACTGCGGCCGTGTCCGACCTGCACGACGCGCAGCGCATGATCGAAGCGCTGCGCCAGCTCGGCTGCGGCGTCTGCCTCGACGACTTCGGGGTCGGCTTCGCGTCCTTTGCCTATCTCAAGCATCTGCACGTCGACACCATCAAGATCGACGGTCTGTTCATCCGCGACCTGCCC
>JAJYXA010000590.1 GCA_021791235.1 Pseudomonadota bacterium | reverse complement strand
CGACGACCACTGGGACACGATCCGCTTCATGCGTGACTACTACGAGGAACACCAGGTCATCGCCGATGCCCGCTTCGTCATCAAGCACCTGGCCGAGCGCGTGGGGAAGGATGCGCAGAAGAAGCTGTTCGAACTGTATCCGTACGGCTACGTGAAGCAGGCCTGCAAGATTGCCGGCATGCGGCGCCCGCGCGCCTGGAGCACGGGTTGAGGCCGCAGGCCGCGCCTCGCGCCCGGCGGGCTTGCGGTGAATCTCCGCGCTTGCGCCGCCCTGTCCCTCCGGCGGGCTCGCGATAATGGTACGTAAGCTGGCGTACTCGGTCTCGGAGCGCGAGCACTGGATTTCGGCCACCGGCGGCCTGCTCGGCATCCTCGCGGCGCTGTGGGTCAGCCACATCTGGCTCGGCGGGCACGGCGGCGTGCTCGCCATCGCCTCGATGGGCGCCTCCGCCGTGCTGCTGTTCGCCGCGCCGCACGGCGCGCTGTCGCAGCCGTGGCCGGTGTTCGGCGGGCATGTCGTGTCGGCGCTGATCGGCGTGAGCTGCGCGCGCTGGCTGGGCGGCGAGCCGATGCTGGCGGCCTCGCTGGCGGTGGCCTTGTCGATCGCCGCCATGTACAGCCTGCGCTGCCTGCATCCGCCGGGCGGAGCCACCGCGCTGTATGCCGTGCTCGGCGGCGAAACCGTGCATGCGCTCGGCTATGGCTATGTATTCAGCCCGGTGCTGCTGAACGTCGTCGTGCTGCTGGCGGTGGCGGTGACGTTCAACTATCCGTTCGCCTGGCGGCGCTATCCGCAGTGCTGGCATCGCCGTTCGAAGGCGCGCGTCGCGCTGGTCGAGGAGAGCATGATTCCGCATAGCAGCCTGGTGTACGCCTTGAGCCAGATCGACACCTTCGTCGACGTCAGCGAAGAGGAGCTGCAGCGGATTTACGCGCTGGCGCTGGGGCAGCACCTTGAGGCAGAGGCCGCGCCGGTGCAGGCGCAGCCCGCCGAATCGCTACGCTAGCGGCATCAACGCGCCATGTCTTCCAGCAGGCTGGACAGGTCGTCGGCATGTTCCTCCTCCATCGCCAGGATGCCTTCCAGCATGCGGCGGGTGGTGATGTCCTTGTCGCCCATGTAGCGGATCATCTCGCCGTAGCTTTCGATCGCGATGCGCTCGGCAACCAGATCTTCCCGGATCATGTCGATCAGGCTGTCGCCCTCGACGTATTCGGCGTGCGAGCGCATCGTCAAGCCTTCGGGACTGAAATTGGGCTCGCCCTTCAGTTGCACGATGCGCGCGGCGATCTGGTCGGCGTGCATCTGCTCCTCATTGGCATGTTGCAGGAATTCCTGTGCCACGGTGTCGGCGTTGATGCCGCTCGCCATGAAGTAATGCCGCTTGTAGCGCAGGATGCAGACCAGCTCGGTGGCGAGCGCCTCGTTCAGCAGCTTGAGAACGGTGGCGCGGTCGGCCTGATAGCCGGCCGTGACGGCACCGTCCTCGATGTGCTTGCGGGCGCGGGCGCGCAGGGTTTTGATGTCGGTGAGGAAGGGCTGCTTCGCAGCAGGTTTGGCTTGGCTCATGATGCGCTCCTTTCAGGATGAAAAAAATTAGCCCAACGCGGTATCCAGCACCATCATCACGGCAAACCCGGCCATCAGGCCAAGGGTGGCCGGGGTCTGGTGGCCGTTGCGATGGGTTTCCGGAATCACTTCGTGGCTCACCACGAAAATCATCGCCCCGGCCGCGAGCCCGAGGCCGATGGGGTAGGCGGGTGCCAGCCCGCTCGCCAGCCCGATGCCGAGCAGCGCGCCGACCGGCTCCATCAGTCCGCTCATGACCGCCACCTGAACCGCGCGCAGCGGGCTCAAGCCCGCGGCTTTCAGCGCCATGGCAACCGCCAGCCCTTCTGGAATGTCCTGGATGGCGATGGCGGTGGTGAGCGGCAGGCCGACGCTCAAATCGCCCTGCGAAAACGAGACGCCGATGGCCATGCCTTCGGGCAGGTTGTGCAGCGCAATGGCGAACACGAACAGCCACACCCGGCTCACCCGCCCGCTGCCCGCGCCGTGGGGGCCGAGGTGCTCGTGCTCGTGGGGCGTGAACTGGTCGAGGCCCAGCATCAGCAGCACGCCGAGGCCGAGGCCGACCACCACGGTGAGGGCGCCCAGCGCGGCGCTGCCGGTGATTTCCTCGCCGGCAGCGAGGCCGGGCAGGATGAGCGAAAAGGAACTCGCGGCCAGCATCATGCCCGCCGCGAGTCCGAGCATGGTGTCCTCGGTGCGGGTGGACAGGCTGCGCAGGAACAGGGCGGGCAGCGCGCCCGCCGCGGTGGCGGCAAAGCCCGCCAGGCCGCCCAGCAGGCCCAGCCGCAACGCGGTATCGGCCCCGCCTGCGGCCACGCGCCAGATACTGGCCAGCAGCAGCCAGGCGACCACCGCAAGGGCCAGGCCCAGTCCCACGCTGGTGTAGGGGTGCGCGTGCGCCTGGGCCAGCCAGGTCGCACGCCAGGTGGCGGTTTGTTCCCGTTGTGCAAGTTCCATGGGCAATCGTGACCAGGTTCCGGTTAACCGATGCCGAGCGGCACGTCCTCGCCGTACGCTGCGGCAGTACGCTCGGCTGCGACCTCGCGCCGCCAGTTGCAATAAATACTGTACAAGCTTAATGCCATGATCGCTCTCCTGTATGTTGATGGAAGCCGGATCCGGGTTTGACTGCCTCGACGCCCAGTATCTTGCGTTCATTGAACGGCATGTCGGGCTGTTTGAAAAATGAAAATAATCAAAGGTCTCGATTGCCAATATCAATGGCTGCGACGGCCGGATGCGCGGCGAGCCAGTAGCGATGCGGATAATCGCGTACCGGGTCTTCGACCGGCAACCGCTGCAATCCGCATGCAGCGAAAAACCCATCGGCACCGGCCTGGGCCTTGACCAGCACGCCGTCCATTCCCTGCTCCCTTGCAGCGGCCGCCGCGCCATCGAGCAGCCGGCTGCCGATGCCGCGGCGTTGCTGCGCCGGGTCGACGTAGAGCCCGTGCAGCAGCAAGCCGGTCTGCCCCGCAGGCAGGTCGCGCGGGCTGGCGGGCTCCCATGACGCGACGCCGATGATGGCGTGATCGGCATCCTCCGCCACCACGATGCGCAGATGCTCCGGATCGTGCGCGCGATAGCGGAAGCTCGGCAGGCTCAGGCGTTTCACGCGCTCGGGGAGTTGCCAGGCCATGATGGCGCGCTCGATAACGCCGTTGAGTGCGGCAAGATCCCCGGCTTGGGCCTGCCGGATGCGGATCGCGTTCATCGGCGCACGCTCCGGTTCGCTGGTGCTCAAGACGGCATCTCCACCGTGACGCCCTCGAAGCCGGCGCCCAGCATGGACAGCGCCGCAATCAGGTTGTTTCGCCAGTTTTCGATCATGGTTTCGTTCCCTTTCCGTTCAGAGGTACTTGATGCGGCCGCGCAGGCTGTCGATGTTCCATTCCACAACGGAATGAGTGCATTTAAGACCATGAATGAGAATTTGTCTCATGAATAGTATTGAACAGAATGATTGATAAAATCGAACAACGATGCATGACACCCGAAGCCCAGCCCCATGCGGCGTTGGTGTTTGGCTGGTCTTGGACAGCCATGGCTTCAGATGCAAGCCCGATCCTGAAAAATAAAAGACGGCGTTTCGGATTTTCCCGAAACGCCGTCCTTGTTTTTCGCACGGGCTTCCGTCAGGCCCCAGGGCAAAGCCCTCGCGGCTTTACCGTATCCCGGTCATTCAACAGGCAGTTGAAATCGTCCTGCAAAAGCCCTTCGGGACCTCGCCTCCCGATCAGCCGAGGTCAAAGCGATCCAGATTCATCACCTTGGTCCATGCCGCCACGAAGTCGCGGACAAACTTCTCCTGTGCGTCCGAACTTCCATAGACTTCGGCCGAAGCCCGGAGCTGGGAATTCGAACCGAAGACCAGATCGACGCGGGTGCCGGTCCATTTGCGCTCGCCCGTTGAGCGATCGGTTCCCTCGAACACATCCTCGGCGCCCGACACCGGCTTCCAGCTTGTGCGCATGTCGAGCAGGTTGACGAAGAAGTCGTTGGTGAGCGTCCCAGGCCGCCGGGTGAAGACGCCATGCTGCGACTGTCCGAAGTTGGCATTCAGGACGCGCATGCCGCCCACCAGAACCGTCATCTCGGGTGCGGAGAGCGTCAGCAACTGCGCCTTGTCGAGCAGCAGTTCCTCGGCCGGGACGGTGTATTGGGCCTTCTGGTAGTTGCGGAAGCCATCCGCGATCGGTTCGAGCACGGCGAAGGATTCCACGTCGGTCTGCGCCTGCGAGGCGTCCATGCGGCCCGGCGTGAAGGGAACCGTCACGGCCTGGCCGGCGTTCCTGGCGGCCTGCTCGACGCCGGCGCACCCCGCCAGCACGATCAGGTCGGCCATCGAGACCTTCTTGCCGCTGCTGCCGAACTCGCGCTGGATGCCTTCGAGCTTTCCAAGCACTTTTGCCAGTTGGTCCGGCTGGTTGACTTCCCAGTCCTTCTGCGGCGCGAGGCGAATGCGCGCGCCGTTCGCGCCGCCGCGCTTGTCGGAACCGCGGAAGGTGGACGCCGAAGCCCAGGCGGTCGATACCAGTTCCGAAACCGAAAGGCCCGACACCAGGATCTTGCCCTTGAGGGCGGCGACGTCCTTGTCGTCGATCAAGGGATGGTCGACGGCTGGGATGGGGTCTTGCCAGATCAGGTCTTCCTGGGGGACTTCCGGCCCCAGGTAGCGCGAACGCGGGCCCATGTCGCGGTGGGTGAGCTTGAACCAGGCGCGGGCGAAGGCGTCGGCGAATTCCTCCGGGTGCCGGTGGAAGTGACGCGCGATCTTCTCGTAGGCCGGATCCATGCGCATCGCCATGTCCGCGGTGGTCATGATGATCGGCACCTTTTTCGAGGCATCATGAGCGGCAGGGGCCATGTTGCTTTCGTTCGCCTGCTTCGGCGTCCACTGCCAGGCGCCCGCCGGGCTCTTGGTCAGCTCCCACTCGTTGCCGAACAGCATGTCGAGGTAGCTCATGTCCCACTTCGTCGGCGTCGGCGTCCACGAGCCTTCCAGCCCGCTGCCGATCTGGTCGGCGCCCTTGCCGCTGAGGTGTTTGCTCTTCCAGCCCAGACCCTGCTGTTCGATCGGGGCCGCCTCGGGCTCGGGCCCGACCAGCGACGCGTCGCCGGCGCCGTGGCATTTGCCGAAGGTGTGGCCGCCGCAGGTGAGCGCGACGGTTTCGTAGTCGTTCATCGCCATGCGCGCGAAGGTCTCGCGCACGTCCCGTCCGGACTTGATCGGATCCGGGTTGCCGCCGGGGCCTTCCGGGTTGACGTAGATCAGGCCCATCTGTACGGCCGCGAGCGGATTTTCCAGTTCCCGCTCGCCGGAGTAGCGCTGCTTGTCGTCCAGCCACTTCTTCTCGCTGCCCCAGTAGACGTCGAGCTCAGGCGCCCAGATGTCCTCGCGGCCGCCGCCGAAGCCGAAGGTCTTGAAGCCCATCGATTCGAGCGCGACGTTGCCGGCCAGGATCATGAGGTCGGCCCAGGAGATTTTCCTGCCGTACTTCTGCTTGATCGGCCAGAGCAGCCGGCGCGCCTTGTCGAGGTTGACGTTGTCGGGCCAGCTGTTGACGGGGGCAAAACGCTGGTTGCCGTGCCCCGCGCCGCCGCGGCCGTCGCCGGTGCGGTAGGTGCCTGCGCTATGCCAGGCCATGCGAATGAAAAAAGGACCGTAGTGACCGTAATCCGCCGGCCACCAGTCCTGCGAGTCGGTCATCAGGGCAGTGAGATCCTTCTTCACGGCCGCAAGGTCGAGGGTTTGGAATTCTTCGGCGTAGTTGAAGTCTTTCCCCATCGGATTCGACTGGGGGGAATGCTGGTGCAGGATTTCGAGGCGCAACTGGTTCGGCCACCAGTCCCGGTTGGTCGTTCCACCACCAGCTTTGTGATGAAACGGACATTTGCTATCAGACATGGTTTTCTCCTATCGATATTCGACTCCACAGCGGAGTGAATGCATTAAAGACCATGAATGAGAATTTGTCTCATGAATAGTCTAGAA
>JAJYXA010000367.1:1999-6083 GCA_021791235.1 Pseudomonadota bacterium | reverse complement strand
TCGACGTCATCGTGCCGCGCGGCGGCAAGGGCCTGATCGAGCGCATCACCGGCGAGGCACGGGTGCCGGTGATCAAGCACCTGCACGGCAACTGCCATGTCTACGTCGACGACCGCGCCGACCTGGCCAAGGCGCTGAAGATCGTCGAGAACGCCAAGACCCAGCGCTACGGCACCTGCAACACCGCCGAGTCGCTGCTGGTGGCGCGCGGCATCGCCGCGGCCGCGCTGCCTGAAATTGGGAAAATGCTCGCCGGCAAAGGCGTGGAAATGCGGTGCTGCCCCGAGGCGCTGGCGATCCTGCAGGGCGCAGGCATCGCGGCGGACAAGCTGAAAGCCGCGGTGGAGTCCGACTGGACCGAGGAATATCTCGGTCCCATCATCGCGGTCAAGGTGGTCGACGACATCGATGCGGCGATGAACCACATCAATACCCACGGCTCGCAGCACACCGACGCCATCGTCACCGAGGACTACGGCCGCGCGCGCCGCTTCCTGCGCGAGGTCGATTCGGCCAGCGTCGTGGTCAACGCCTCGACGCGCTTTGCCGACGGCTTCGAGTACGGCCTCGGCGCCGAAGTGGGCATTTCCACCGACAAAATCCACGCGCGCGGCCCGGTCGGGCTGGAGGGCCTCACCAGCCAGAAATGGGTGGTGCTGGGCGATGGACATGTGCGGGGATAAACCATGAACCACAGAGGCACAGAGGCACAGAGAAAAGCAGATTTCCTATTGAAAGGACTCTGTGTCCCAAGGGCTACCGTCCCTGTGGGACATATCTCTGTGCCTCTGTGGTGAAAAGGTTTTGCACGCAATCGGCATCTTCGGCGGCACCTTCGATCCCATCCACTACGGCCACCTGCGGCTGGCCGAGGAAATGGCCGATGCGATCGGCCTCGGCCGGGTGCTGTTCATTCCCGCCGGGCTGCCGCCGCACCGCGGTGCGCCGCGCACCGCGGCCAGTCACCGGCTGGAGATGGTGCGCCGCGCGATTGCCGGCAACCCGCGCTTTGCGGTGGATGCGCGCGAAGTGACGAGCCCGCGCCCGAGCTACACGGTCGACACGCTCACCGCCCTGCGCGCCGAACTGGGCGACGAACAACCACTGTGGCTGCTGCTCGGGGCGGATGCGTTTCTGGAGTTGCCGACCTGGCACGAATGGCGGCGGCTGTTCGTGCTGTCGAACATTGCGGTGGCCGCGCGTCCCGGTGCGCGGCTGCTGCAGTCCGACGCCATGACGGATCCGCTGAAAAGCGAAGTGTCGCAACGCCGGGTGGTTGACGGAGCGGCTGCCGGGCCGGCGGGCTCGGTGCTGCTGCGCGCGACGCCGCCGCTGGACATTTCGGCCACCGCCATCCGCGACATCCTGGCACGGCACGGCAGCGTGCGCTACCTGCTGCCCGACGCCGTGCTCGGCTATATTCACGAACATCACCTCTATACCTACCCATGAACATTGAAGACAAAATCAAACTGATCGTCGCTGCGCTCGAGGACGTCAAGGCGCGCGACGTCACCGTGATCGACACCGGCAAGCTCACCTCGCTGTTCGAACGCATGGTGATTGCCAGCGGCGAATCCAACCGCCAGACCAGGGCGCTCGCCAACAACGTGCGCGACAAGGTGAAAGACGCGGGCGAATACGTTGGCGGCATGGAAGGCGAGGACACCGGCGACTGGGTGCTGCTCGATCTCGGTGACGTGGTGGTGCATGTGATGCAGCCTGCCACGCGCGCGCATTACAATCTGGAAGAGCTGTGGGGCGCGGGCGAAGCGGCGCGCGCGCGGAACAAGCTGGCATAGACCTGGAAAAAGCAATTGAACCGCAGAGGACGCGGAGGACACAGAGAAATTCAGATGGCTGGCAGAAAGAAGGTTCTCGCCCGGGGGGTGATGCGCAATATTCGTGCGGCGCCTTTTCCCTCCGAGTCCTCTGCGTCCTCCGCGGTGAAATGCCGTTTACAGGATAAGTCCCGGTGAAGCTGCACCTGATCGCCGTCGGCCACAAAATGCCCGGCTGGATCGATGCGGGCTACGACGGCTATGCGCGCCGGATGCCGCCCGACTTGCCGCTGCTGCTCGCCGAAATCAAGCCGGGTCATCGCGTGGCGGGAGAAGACGGTGCGCGGGCGCGGCAGATGGAAGCCGAGCGCATCCGCGCCGCGTTGCCTGCCGGCAGCGTGCCCGTGGTGCTCGACGAGCGCGGTGCGCAGGTGACCACGCGCGAACTGACGGCGTGGCTGCGGGGCTGGATGGCGGAAGGCGTGTCGCCGGCCTTCGTGATCGGCGGGGCGGACGGGCTGGACGACAGCGTCAAGGCGCGCGCCGGCAAGCTGCTGGGCTTGTCGAAACTGACCTTGCCGCACGCGCTGGCACGGGTGATGCTGGCCGAGCAGCTGTATCGTGCCGTGTGCATAATTAAAGGGCATCCCTATCATCGGGATTGAAGGGACGATCCCGCTTCGCGCTCGCCATCCGTCGAAGCGGAATCCATATAGGCTGAATCACCATGCTGGTTGATAAACGCATTTATCTGGCTTCGCAATCGCCACGACGACGCGAGCTTTTGCGGCAGATCGGCGTCGCGTTCGACATGCTGCCGCTGCGTGCCGTGGCCGGTCGCATGGATGTCATCGAAATGCCGCATCCTGGCGAAGCCGCGCGCGATTTCGCGCAGCGCATGGCGGCCGAAAAGGCGGCCTGCGGCTGGCGCGCCGTGTATATGCGCCACCTGCTGCGTTTTCCGGTGCTGGGCGCGGATACGGTGGTCGAGCTGGACGGCGCCATCCTCGGCAAGCCGACCGACCGTTTTGATGCCGAAGCCATGCTGGCGCGCCTGTCGGGACGCCAGCATCACGTTCATACTGCGGTGGCGGTGCGGCATGAAGACCGGCTGGAAGTGCGTCTGTCGTCCAGCCTGGTCAGACTCGCCGCGCTCGATGCCACCACCATCGCCCGCTATCTGGAAACCGGCGAATACCTCGGCAAGGCCGGTGCCTACGGCATCCAGGGACGCGCCGGCGCATTTGTCGAGCGCATCGAGGGAAGCTACAGCGGCATCATGGGGCTGCCGTTATACGACACAGCCGTTTTATTGAGAGCCTTCGGTCTGGCAGTCTGAATGCTGCCGGCCCCCACCATGAGCGAAGAAATCCTCGTCAACGTCACCCCGCAGGAAACGCGCGTCGCCGTGCTGCACCTGGGCGCGGTGCAGGAACTGCACATCGAGCGCGCGCAGTGCCGCGGGCTGGTCAGCAACATCTACAGGGGGCGCGTGGTGCGCGTGCTGCCGGGGATGCAGTCGGCGTTCATCGACATCGGCCTGGAGCGCGCCGCCTTCCTGCACGTGGCCGACATCTGGGAAGAACGCCACGGCAGCGAGCCCGAGCGGCCGATCGAGCAGATCCTGCACGAAGGCCAGAGCCTGATGGTGCAGGTGATCAAAGACCCGATCGGCACCAAGGGCGCGCGGCTCTCCACCCAGATCAGCTTCGCCGGGCGCTATCTGGTGTATCTGCCGCAGGAATCGCATATCGGCATCTCGCAGAAAATCGAGGGCGAGGAAGAGCGCGAGCAACTGCGCCAGAAGCTGCACCGGCTGATGCCGGAAGACGCCACCGGCGGCTTCATCGTGCGCACCATGGCCGAAACCGCGGAAGACGCCGAAATGCAGGCCGACATCGACTACCTGCGGCGGCTGTGGAGCAGCATCCAGTCGCGCGGCAACTGCGAGGCGCCCTGCCTGCTGTACCAGGACCTCGATCTGTCGCTGCGCGTGCTGCGCGACTTCGTCAACCGCGACACCAGCCGCATCCTCATCGACTCGCGCGAAACCTATCAGCGCATGACCGAGTTCGCGCAGAACTACACCCATGCCGTGCTCGACAAATTGCAGCACTACGGCGCCGACCGCCCGCTGTTCGACCTGCACGCCATCGAGGACGAAATCGCCAAGGCGCTGGGGCGGCGCGTCGACCTGAAGTCCGGCGGCTACCTCATCATCGACCAGACCGAGGCGCTGACGACAGTGGATGTGAACACCGGCGGTTTCGTCGGCGCGCGCAACTTCGACGACACCATCTTCA
>JAJYXA010000367.1:0-1989 GCA_021791235.1 Pseudomonadota bacterium | reverse complement strand
AGCCGGCTGGCCTGGGCGCGCGCCAGCTGCGCCTGAGGAACCTGGGCGGCATCATCATCATCGACTTCATCGACATGGACAACGCCGAGCACCAGGAGGCGGTGCTGACCGAGCTGAAGAAGGCGCTGGCGCGCGACCCCACCCGCACCACCGTCAGCGGCTTCTCCGCGCTGGGGCTGGTCGAGATGACCCGCAAGCGGACCCGGGAGTCTCTGGCGCACGTGCTGTGCGAGCCTTGCCCCACCTGCGCCGGGCGCGGCGAGATCAAGACCGCGCAGACCGTGTGCTACGACGTGCTGCGCGAAATCCTGCGCGAGGCGCGCCAGTTCGACGCGCGCGAATACCGCATCGTCGCCGCGCAAAGCGTGATCGACCTGTTCCTCGACGAGGAGTCCGGCAGCCTCGCCCAGCTCATCGACTTCATCGGCAAGCCGGTGTCGCTGCAGGTCGAAACCACCTACCCGCAGGAGCAGTACGACATCATTTTGTTGTAAGGCGTGAGGCGTGAGGCGTTACTCCCCTCCACCGCAAGCGGGGGAGGGGAGCTTTTGAATCGCGGTTTGCGCAACCTGTATGCATTGATATGAAACCCCGCGCTCCCGCTTATTGGCACACCGCCTGCGCCGAACTCGCCGCCGCCGACCCGGTGATGGCAGCCCTCATCGCGCGCTATCCCGATTGCGTGCTGGGCAACCGCGGCGACCCGTTCCAGACCCTCGCCCGTGCCATCGTCGGCCAGCAGATTTCGGTCAAGGCCGCCGACAGCGTGTGGGCGCGCTTCGCCGGATTTGCGCAGCACGTCACCCCCGAACACGTCGCCACGCTGGAGCTGGGGTCGCTCGCCGCCTGCGGCCTGTCGCGCCGCAAGGGCGAGTACCTGCGCGACCTCGCCGGCCATTTCGTCGATGGCCGCGTCGAACCGGCGCGCTGGGAAAGAATGGAAGACGAAGCCGTCATCGCCGAACTCGTCGACGTACGCGGCATCGGCCGCTGGACTGCGGAAATGTTCCTGATCTTCAACCTGCGCCGCCCCGACGTCTGGCCGGTCGACGACATCGGTCTGCAGAAGGCCGTCGCCCTGCATTACCTGAGCGGCGAGCGCCCCACCCCAAAAAGCCTGCGCCGGCACGGCGAACGCCATGCGCCCTGGCGCACCGTCGCCACCTGGTATCTGTGGCGCAGTCTGGATCCGGCGGTGGTGCAGTACTGATCGAGGCGTTAATTTGTTGAGCGAACGAATCCAGGCGTTAAAGTACCCACCTTTATGCACTATGGGAGCTCTGAACAAGTCGCCACCCCGGCAAATGCCCGAAGGGCGCAAGAGCCGGGGTCCAGGTTCTTGATTTCACTGGATTCCGGCTTCCGCCGGAATGACAAATGTGGACTTGTTAGGGACTTCCTTAGGCACGACAACACCAAGAAATAAGCTATGGCCCTCAAGAAATCCAAACTCTATTCCTCGCTCTGGTCGAGCTGCGACGAACTGCGCGGCGGCAACGTCGCCGCCCGGCTGAAGGAAATTCAGGCCGAGCAAAAAGCGACTGGCAGGGCTGGCATCTCAGCCGCATCGTCATTCCGGCGAAAGCCGGAATCCAGTGCGGCCACACGATGGCCGTGGACTCTGCCGATGACGCCACTGCCGAAGCGGACGCCCTGCAAGCATGGTTCGACCTCAACAACGAAGAAGCCGACCTCAAAAAGCGCCTCAAGGAGGCCGAGGCCAACCTCGATGCCAAGGCCTGCGCCCACTATCCCAAACTCACCGAGGCCGAGATCAAGACGCTGGTGGTGGATGACAAATGGCTCGCCGCGCTGGATAGAGACATCCACGCACTGCTGTCCGGTTAAATGAATGGTCGAATCGCTGAAATCCATGACTGACGCGGATTTCCGAGCGATGAAGGGTGGTGTCGATTTGAACGGCGATTGCCAGTTCGGGCAGTCTTCTGGGCTTTTGCCCGGAGGCCGCCATGAACACCGGCAAGATGC
>JAJYXA010000417.1 GCA_021791235.1 Pseudomonadota bacterium | reverse complement strand
GCGTGGAAGTCCTGCGGCTCGCCGACTGTCGGCACTCGGCCCACAAGGACCAGCCCGAGGCGGTGCAGGCGGCCATCGCCGCCTTTCTCGACGCCCTGCCCTGAGCGCGGGGAAACTTCGGAGAGCGCCATGCTGTCGTTCGATTCCCGGCACTACCCCTATCCCTCGCGCCGCAGCGTCGTCTATGCCAAGCGCGGCATGGTGGCCACTTCCCAGCCGCTGGCCGCCCAGGCCGGCTTGCAGGCATTGCAGGCGGGCGGCAACGCCATCGACGCCGCGATCGCCACGGCGGCGGCGCTGACCGTGGTCGAGCCGGCGGCCAACGGCATCGGCGGCGACGCCTTCGCCCTGGTCTGGAGCAATGGCCGGCTCCACGGCTTGAACGCCAGCGGCCCGGCGCCCGCGGCGATTTCGCTCCCGGCGCTGGCTGATGCCGGCCACAAGGCGATGCCGCAATTCGGCCCGCTGCCGGTGACCGTGCCCGGCGCGCCCTCGGCCTGGCGCGCCTTGTCCGAGCGCTTCGGCAGGCTGCCGCTGACCCGCACGCTGGCCGCGATCTTCTCCGACCTGCTCTCGGACGCCTACGCCGACGAGCGCCGATCGCTGATCGGCGAACGGGCCGGGCTGCCGGCGCCGGGGCGGTTGCCGAGGGGCGGCACCGACGCCTGTGTCGCCGCCTGGTGAGGGCTCAGGCGGCGTACCAGAGCACGGCGAAGAAGTGGCAGGTGGTGCCGGCGATGACGAACAGGTGCCAGACGAAGTGGCTGTAGCGCCACCGCGAGTCGGCCAGGTAGAAGACCACGCCGACGGTGTAGGCCAGGCCGCCGGCGACCAGCCAGATCAGGCCGGCACTCGGCAACAGGGCGGTCAGCGGCCGGATCGCGATCAGCACCAGCCAGCCCATCAGCAGGTAGAGGCCGGTGGACACCAGCGGATGCGCTAGCCGGTCGAAGGCCTTCAGCGCGAGCCCGATTCCGGCCAGCCCCCAGACCACGCCGAACAGCGTCCAGCCCCAGGCGCCGTGCAGCACGCCGAGCGTGAACGGCGTGTAGGTGCCGGCGATCAGCAGATAGATCGCGCCGTGGTCGAGCTTCTGGAACAGCCGCTTGATGCGCGCGCCGGGGACGGCGTGATACAGCGTCGAACTAAGATAGAGCAGCACCATCGAGCTGGCGAAGATGCAGGCCGCGACGATGTTGGCGGCGCTGCCCGCCCGGGCCGCGGCGACGATCAGGATCGGCATCGCCGCCAGCGCCGCCGCCAGGCCCAGGCCGTGGCTGGCGCTGTTGGCGATTTCCTCCCCCCGCGATTGCGTGCGCACTCTCATGGCGACATTGTCCGCCAATCTCATTGCTCGTGCGGCGGAATCTTCCGCGCCGCCTTGATCCGGCCGCGCAGCGTCTTGCCCTCCAGGCGCCGGATCTGGGAGCTGCGGGTCGGCTGGGTCGGGCGGCGCCGCTTGGGCAGCACCGCGACGCGCAGGATCAGTTGCCGCAGGCGGTCGAGCGCCTCGTCCAGGTTCTGCTCCTGGCTGCGGTATTCCTGGGCCTTGATCACCAGCACGCCGTCCCGGGTGAGGCGCTGGTCGTGCAGACGCAGCAGCCGCTCCTTGACGGCATCGGGCAGCGACGAGGCGCGGACGTCGAAGCGCAGATGAATGGCCGAGGACACCTTGTTCACGTTCTGGCCGCCCGCCCCCTGGGAGCGCACCGCCTTGATCTCGATCTCGGAGAGGGGAATGGACAGCCTGGCGGTGATGGTCAGCATCTTGGCGTACTTGCGCTGAGCGAGCGGGTAAGAATACTAGCGCCTCGTTCCGAGGCACAAGTGCCCTGGGTCGTCCTTCGGTCGACTACGGGCACTAGCCGGCGAGGTGCACCACGACATAGATGAAGGCGGCGCCGAGGAAGGTCAGGCCCATCAGGCTCAAGGCGGTGGAGGAACGGATCTCGGAGTGCGCTTCGGGCAGGATGTCGGAGGCGCCGATGTAGAGCAGGAAGCCCGCGAAGAAGCCCAGATAGAGCGTCAACACGCCCGGGGGCAGATGGAACAGCAGCGTCGATGCCGCGCCCAGCACCGGTGCCAGCGCATCGAGCAGCAGCATCGCCGCGGCGCGGAGCGTGGTGTTGCGATGGACCAGCATCAGGCTGACGGTGTTCAGGCCGTCGCAAAAATCGTGGGCGATGACGGCGATGGCCACCGTGATTCCGACCGCCGACGAGACCTGGAAGCCCAGGCCGATGCCGACGCCGTCCATGAAGCTGTGCCCGGCCAGCGCCAGGGCCGAATAGACGCCCATATGCGGGTGGTGATGCGCGGCGTAATCGGGCTCGTGCACGTGGTGGATCAGGACGAAGCGCTCCAGGCTGTGGAACAGCAGAAAGCCGAACACCAGCGCGATCATCGCGCCGCTGGCATCGACATCGTGGGTCTGCGCCAGCCTGAAAATCTCGGGCAGCAGATCGAAGCTGACCACCCCCAGGAGTACGCCGGCGGTGAAGCTCAGGATCAGATGCAGGCGGTCGCGGAATTTGAGCGCGAACAGGCCGCCGCTCAGGGTCGAAAAAAATGTGGCGAGTGAGAGCAGTATCGCAGTCATCGGGCTATCCGCAATGAGTCCACGCTCGGGCTATTCGGCGGTCAAGTACGGCGCAATTACGTCGGCTTGTGCTTCTTGACGATGTGCTTCTTCGCCGGAACGGGGCGCTTGCGCACGATCACGCGCTTGCGGGAGACCACGCGCTTATGCACGGCCACGTGGCGGCGAGCGGGCTTGCGTGCGACCACGTGTCTGCGTGCGACCACGTGCCGGCGCTCGACCACGTGCCGGCGCTCGACCACGTGCCGGCGCTCGACCACGTGTTTGCGTGCGACCACGTGGCGGCGTTCGACCACGCGCCGCCCCCTGACCGGCTTGCGCCGGTACGGTTCGCGCGACACCAGCGGCAGATTGACGGCGCGCAGATTTTTTCCGGCTTCGCCGCCCCTGTCCGGCACCAGGAGCGTGGTGCCCCAGCCGATGCGGGTGCGGCGGGTGACGCCGTTGATCTGTTTCAACTGCGCCGGCGTGATGTGGAATTTGGCGGCAACCGAGTTGAAGCGCTCGTGCCGCTTCATCGTGTAGGTGCGCCAGGAGGTCAGCGGTTTTTCCTGCTCCTCGTGGGTCTGCAGATTGGCGAGGAAGACCTGCACCTTGTCGGTCGGCAGCAGCATCGGGTCGCCCTTGCCGGCCAGCATCACCGGGCGGTTGTAGGCGGGATTGAGCGCCTTGAATTCGGCCAGCGGCGTTTCCGCCAGACGGGCGGCGAGCTTCACGTCCATGTTGGCGGGTTTGCTCACCTTGCCGAAATAGGGCTGGTTCGGGATGGGGTCGAGGTGGATGCCGAACAGCTTGGGCTGGGCGATGATGTTCTTCAGCGCCTGCAGCTTCGGCACGTAGTAGCGCGTCTCCGGCGGCAGCGACAGGCTGGAGTAGTCGGTGGGCAGGCCCAGGGCCTTGTTCTTGGCGATGGCGCGGGCGACGGCGTTCTCGCCCCAGTTGTAGGAAGCCAGCGCCAGGTCCCAGTCGCCGGTCATTTCGTAGATCGTCTGCAGATAGTCGAGCGCGGCGCCGGTCGAGGCGATGATGTCGCGCCGCTGATCGCGCCACCAGTTCTGCTGCAACTGATAGTTCTTGCCGGTCGAGGGGATGAACTGCCACAGGCCGGAGGCGTGGGCGCGCGAATAGGCCATCGGATTGTAGGCGCTCTCCACCATCGGCAAGAGCGCCAGTTCCGTCGGCATGCCGCGCTTTTGCAGTTCGTTCACGATGTAGTAGAGGTAGCGGCGGCTGCTCCTGAAGAGCTTCTGGAGCAGCTCGGGACGGTTCAGGTACCAGGCCTGGCGGTCGGCCACCAGCGGGCCGTCGAGGTTGGGCATGGCGAAGCCGTCGCGGATGCGCTGCCACAGGTCGTCCGGCGGCGTGGTGAGATCGATGGTCTTGAGCGGCGGCAGATCGCCGGTGACTTCCTGCGGCGGCTGGCTGTCGATCGAGAAGTCCGGGGTGGTCGGCTGGGCCATGGCCAGCGTCATGTCGGCCGGGGCGGCGGGGGAGGGCGCATCATCGGCGCCCGCCGCAAGCGAGAGCCCGATGCCGACGCACAGGAGCAGCCAGCGGGCCAGCGTCAGCAGGGGCGTGGGGGCCAGGGGCCGGCCAAGTCGAGTGAACAGAGCGAACAAATGTCGTGACCCCAGTCGTGCCCCCAGTCGTGATCCCAATCGTCGTGACCCCAATCGTGGCCCGAGTCGTGACCCGGCTAAGGACGGCGTCGGGCAAACGGCGCATCTTATAGAAGAGGGCGCCTCGCCGTCAAATCGGCGTTCGGAGTTCCGCGCCGCGCTCAAAACTTGTCTTTCCATGCCCGGATCGCGGCAAATACCGCCGCCGGTCGTTCGGCTTCGCCGCCTGCGCGCTTTGCCGCGGCGATCACCGCGGGCGCATCCCAGCGCAGGAAGGGATTGGTGTCGAGTTCAACGGCCAGGGTCGAGGGCACGGTCGGCAGACCGGCCGCGCGCCGCCGCGCCGCCGCTTCGGCGCGTGCCTGGAGCGCGGCATTGTCGGGTTCGACCGCGAGGGCGAAGCGGATGTTGGCCAGGGTGTATTCATGGGCGCAATAGATCCGGGTGTCCGCAGGCAGGGCAATGATGCGCGCGAGCGAACGCCACATCTGTTCCGCCGTGCCTTCGAAGATGCGGCCGCAGCCGCAGCCAAACAGCGTGTCGCCGCAGAACAGCACGCCACCGTCCGACGGAATTCCGCCATAATAAGCCAAGTGGCCGCGGGTATGACCGGGCACCCCGATCACCTCGAAGCTCGTGTTAAGCTCGGGCAACTCGATGCGGTCGCCGTCTTTGACCGGCCGGTCGACTTCGTCGATCGCCTCGTCGGCCGGACCGAATACCGGGACGAGCGAATTTTGGCTCAACAGCGCTTCGATGCCGCCGATGTGGTCGCCGTGATGATGGGTGACCAGGATGGCGGCGAGTTCGAGGCGGTGTCGTTCGAGATGCGCCAGCACCGGTGCGGCGTCGCCGGGATCGATCACCGCCGCGTAGCTGCCCCGGCGCAGCAACCAGACGTAATTGTCGGCGAAGGCGGCGATCGGTACGATTTCAAAATCTTTGCTCATTGGCTTTCACCAAACTTCATCAATCGGGGCGCGATGTCAATCAAGGGTTTCGACGACTGGCTCGCCACGCCGCAGGGGGAATACGTACTGGCCTGGGAGCAGGAAAAGTACGATCTCCTGGTCGCCGACATCTTCGGCTTCAACGCCTTGCAGCTCGGACTGCCGCAGCACGATTTCCTGCGTGCCAACCGCATGCCCTTCCGCTTCCGTTGCGACGACAAGGATACGGCATGTGCGGAAGTGCGGGCAAGTTCTCAGCAACTGCCCTTCGCCAGCGGCAGTCTCGACCTCGTGCTCCTGCCGCACCTGCTCGAATTCGATGCCCGGCCGCACCAGATCCTGCGCGAGGTGGAACGCGTGCTGGTGCCCGAGGGGCAGGTGATCGTCACCGGCTTCAATCCGTTCAGCCTGTGGGGCGCGCGGCGCAAGTTCACCCGCGCCCGGGCGGCGCCGCCCTGGCGCGGCCAGTACCTCGGCGTCAAGCGCCTGAAGGACTGGTTTTCCCTGCTCGGTTTCGAGACCGAGGCGGGCAGCTTCGGCTGCTACGCGCCGCCGGTCACGCGCGAACTGCAGCGCTGGCGCCTGATGGAGCTCGCCGGCAACCGCTGGTGGCCGATCGCCGGCGCGACCTATATCATCCAGGCGGTCAAGCGCGTCGCCGGCATGCGCCTCATCACCCCCATCTGGCGCGAGCGCAAGGCGCGCGCGAAATCCCTGGTCCACGTCGCCCAAAAAAATGAGTAATGAACATCAGCAAGAAACCGGCAGCATCGATATCTACACCGACGGCGCCTGCAGCGGCAATCCCGGTCCCGGCGGCTGGGGCGCGATCCTGCGCCTGGCCGGGGGCGGGCACGAGAAGGAGATCTACGGCGGCGAACGCGACACCACCAACAACCGCATGGAGCTCACCGCCGTGATCGAGGCGCTGCGCACCC
>JAJYXA010000165.1 GCA_021791235.1 Pseudomonadota bacterium | reverse complement strand
GCAGTCGTGCAGCCCGTAGGTCTCGGCCAGGCGTGCCTGCAGCCGGTCGGCCAAGGGGGCGCCGCGCCGCAGGATGCCGACGATCGCAACCTGTGTGCGTCCGGTCAGCAGGCCCGCCGCCTGGCGCGCCATGTCGCCGACGATGGCATCGAGTTGCGAGGGGGTGTAAAGGCAGGTGCGGCTGCCCGCAGGCTTGTCGGTCATGGTTTTGCGTGGCGGATTCGGTCGGGAAGGGTTCATGCGGTCGATTCGGCAACCTGGTTGGCCCAGGCCATGGCGTCGATCCCGGCTGTGTTCAGGTCCGGCAGCGACAAGGAACCGCTTTGCGCCAGCAGGGTGAGCGTGTCGGCCAGGCCGGGATGTTCGACGCTTTCGGCCAGTTGCAGCAGGATGCCCAGTTCGCCTTCGCGTCGCAGCAGGGCTGCGGCGAGCCGCTCGCCCAGATTCAGTTCGCTGAGAATGTCGGCCAGGGGCCTGTCGATCAGCGTTTCGATCAGAGACAGGATTCCGGCCATGAACGCCTCGTCGCAGTAATCGGCATCGCGCTGCTGTTTCCCGGCCAGCAGTTCCATCATCTTGCCGCGCGTGGCGGCCAGCAAAAGCAGCGGGCTGGGGTAGGTCGAGCCGCCTTGCAGGGTGAACAGCAGCAGTTGCAGCCAGCGCTGCAACTGCCTGCGGCCGAGCACCATGATCGCCTGCGAGACCGAGGTCATGCTGCGCTGGACGCCGCTTGCCACCGAGTTCACCAGCCGCATCAGGTTGTAGGTCAGATTGGGATGCTGCTTGAAAACCTGTTCGATCTGCCGGGTTTCGGCGTCGTGCATCACCAGCCCCAGCAGCTGGATGAGCGCCAGCTGGCTGGGATCCGCACGCTTGGCGGAGAGGACTGCCGGACGGGCAAAGTAATAACCCTGGAACAGCTCGAATCCGAGTGACTGGCAATAGGCGGCCTGTTCGGCGCTGTCGACTTTTTCGGCCAGCAATTGAACCGGCCATTGCTTGAGCTGCGCGACTATCTCACGCAGCCCGTCACGGCCATGCACCAGCAAATCGACTTTGACGATGTCGACCAGCGCGAGCAGCGGGCGGTAGCGGTCATCGAACACGAAATCATCCAGCGCCAGCGTGAAGCCCCGCTGCTTGAGTACGCGGCAACGCTCGATCACGTCCCCGGTGATGTCGATCGTTTCGAGCAGTTCCAGCACCACCTGCGCCCTGGGCAGCAGTTCCACCATGTCGGACAGCAGCATGTCGGCGCTGACGTTGATGTAGCCCAGTTGCGTGCCCAGTACGGTTTGCACGCCCATTTCGCTGAACGCGTGATGGATGACGCTGGCGGTCGCCTGCATGTCGTCGGTGACGGTCACGCCGGGCGTATCGCCGGTGCGGAACAGCAGTTCGTACGCGACGATGCGCTGGTCGCGGTCGAGGATGGGCTGGCGACCGAGGAAAATATCCTGGGTGGCCATGCTACAGATTCAGGTCCGTCCACAGCGCGTCGACCCGCGCCTTGACCGCCGCGTCCATCACGATCGGCGTGCCCCATTCGCGCGTCGTTTCGCCAGGCCATTTGTGGGTGGCGTCGATCCCCATCTTGCTGCCGAGTCCGGAGACGGGGCTGGCGAAGTCGAGGTAGTCGATCGGCGTGTTCTCCACCAGCAGCGTGTCGCGCGCCGGATCGACGCGCGTGGTGAGCGCCCACATGACCTCCTTCCAGTCGCGCACGTCGACGTCGTCGTCGGTGACGAGGATGAACTTGGTGTACATGAACTGGCGCAGAAAGCTCCACACGCCGAACATCACCCGCTTGGCATGGCCCGGATAGGCCTTCTTCATGCTCACCACCGCCATGCGGTAGGAGCAGCCCTCGGGCGGCAGGTAGAAGTCGGTGATCTCGGGAAACTGCTTCTGCAGCAGCGGCACGAACACCTCGTTCAGCGCCACCCCGAGAATCGCCGGCTCGTCCGGCGGCTTGCCGGTGTAAGTGCTGTGGTAGATCGGGTCGCGCCGCATCGTGATGCGGCGGACGGTGAACACCGGGAAGCTTTCCTGTTCGTTGTAGTAGCCGGTGTGGTCGCCGTACGGGCCTTCCAAGGCCATTTCACCGGGATGGATCACGCCTTCGAGCACGATTTCGGCGGACGCCGGCACCTGCAACTCGTTGCCGAGGCATTGCACCACTTCGGTCTTGGCGCCGCGCAGCAGGCCGGCGAACTGGTATTCGGAGAGCGAATCCGGCACCGGGGTGACGGCGCCGAGGATGGTCGCCGGATCGGCGCCCAGGGCGACCGCGACGGGAAACGGTTCGCCCGGATGCGCGAGCGTGTGCTCGCGGAAATCGAGCGCGCCGCCGCGATGCGCCAGCCAGCGCATGATGAGCTTGTTGGGGCCGATCACCTGCTGGCGGTAGATGCCGAGGTTCTGCCGTTTTTTGTGTGGGCCGCGCGTGACGGTCAGTCCCCAGGTGATCAGCGGCGCCACGTCGCCCGGCCAGCAGTGCTGGATCGGCAGGCGGCCGAGATCGACGTCGGCACCCTCCCACACGATCTCCTGGCAGGGCGCGCTCCTCACTTCCTTCGGCGCCATGTTGAGCACCTGTTTCAGCACCGGCCACTTGTCCCAGGCGTCGCGCAGTCCCTTCGGCGGCTCGGGTTCCTTCAGGTAGGCCAGCAGCTTGCCGACTTCGCGCAGCCGCGCCGGATCGTCCTCGCCCATCCCCAGCGCCACGCGCTTGACCGTGCCGAACAGGTTCGCCAGCACCGGGATGCGGCTGCCCTTCGCGTTCTCGAACAGCAGCGCCGGACCGCCGGCGCGCAACACGCGGTCGGCGATTTCGGTCATTTCCAGCTTCGGGTCGATTTCGACGGCGATGCGTTTCAGCTCGCCCATGCCTTCAAGTTGTGCGATGAAATCGCGCAGGTCGCGGTAAATCATGGATGGCCGATCATGGGCAGCTACGTTCGACGGCGGGCAGCGGCATCAGTTGAGGTATTCAAACAGGGTGACGACCTTGGTCACGCCCGACGTGGTGCGCGCGATCCCGGTGGCGACGTCGGCTTCGGCCTGCGTCACCAGTCCCATCAGGTAGACCACGCCGGTTTCGGTCACCACCTTGATCTTGGTGCCGGGCACGCGCTCGTCGCGCAGCAGGCGCGCCTTGACGTTGCCGGTGATGGCGGTGTCATTGGCTTTGGACGTCAGTGAAGCGAGGCCCGAGATGCTGAGTTCGTTGAACACCGTGCGCACGTCGGGGACGCCCTTGACGACCTCGGCGGCGCGCGCGCGGGCGGCTTCATCCGGCACCTGGCCGGTGAGCAGCACCTGACGGTTGTAACTGGTCACGGAGATTTTGCCGGTCTTTTGCGGGAAGGCTTCGCGCAGGCGGCTCGTCGCGCGCAATTCGATTTCCTGGTCGCCGACGAATACGCCGGCGGTCCGGCGGTCGAGCGCAACCGCCGTACCCGCTGCAGCGCCGCCCACGACGGTTGCGGCACACCCGTGCAATTGTGAAATCGCTACGCCCAGCAGGGCGGCAAACGCCAGTTTGTTCATTCCTCGACTCCTAATAAAACGCTGTCCACCGCATCGCACAGGCAATGGATGGTCAGCAGATGGACTTCCTGGATGCGCGCAGAGGATTCTGCGGGCACGCACAGGAAGACGTCGTTATCCGTCATTTGTTCCAACAACCCGCCGCCGCTGCGCCCCGTCAGGGCGATCACCGGCATGCTGCGCGCATGGGCGGCGGCCACCGCCTGCAATACGCTGTGGGAATTGCCGCTGGTGGAAATCGCCAACAGAATGTCGCCCGGCTGGCCCAGTGCCTTCACCTGCCGTGCAAACACCTGCTCGTAGGCGCAATCGTTGGCAATCGAGGTCAGGGTGGACGTGTCGGTGTTGAGGGTCATCGCGGCCAGGCCGGGGCGTTCCTGCTCGAAGCGGTTGATCATCTTGGAAGCGAAATGCTGCGCATCCGCCGCCGAGCCGCCGTTGCCGCAGGCAAGGATTTTTCCACCCTGAGCCAGGCAGTGCACCATCAGCCGCGCCGCCTGCTCGATCTGCGGCGCGAGCGTATCGGCCGCACTCAGCTTGGTCTGCGCCGAAGCCTTGAAGTGGCCGAGGATTCTGTCGTGTAAAGGCATGATTGGCTTTCGGGCTTAAATTATCCCATATCGTCAAATGCGTTCTTGATCCAGTCCGGCGGGGCGTTTCCGGTGAGCGCCACCACGTCGAAGCGGCAGGGCGGCAGCGTTTTCAGCGTGGAGAGATACTGGCGCGCGGCGGCGAGCAGCTTCTTCTGCTTGGCCGGGGTGACGCTGGCGGCGGCGCCGCCGAAATCGCGGCGGCTGCGCAGCCGCACCTCGACGAACACCAGGGAGACGCCATCGTGCATGACGAGATCGATCTCGCCGAAGCGGCAGCGCCAGTTGCGCGCCACGAGCTTCAGGCCATGCGCTTGCAGGAAGGCCGCGGCGCGCGATTCGGCGGATTGCCCGAGCAGGGATTTCAACATCTGCGACAATGGCGGCACATGAACGAAGCTGCCCATCATACCCGTCTGCCGCCCGCGCTCTACGTCGTCGCCACGCCGATCGGCAACCTGGGCGACATCACACGTAGAGCCCTGGATACGCTGCAGCGCGTCGATCGCGTGGCGGCCGAAGATACCCGTGTGTCCGGTCAACTGCTCGCGCATTTCAATCTGGGCAAGCCGATGGTGTCCATCCGCGAACACAACGAACGCGAGGCTGCCGGGAAGGTCGTCGCCTGGATCGCCGCGGGCGAGGCGGTGGCCTACGTGTCGGATGCCGGCACGCCCGCCGTATCCGACCCCGGCGCGCGGCTGGTGGCGGCGGTGCGCGCGGCGGGATTGCCGGTGGTGCCGATTCCGGGCGTTTCGGCGGTGACTGCGGCGCTGTCGGTGGCCGGCGTGGAGTCGGGGTCGTGGCTGTTCCATGGTTTTCTGCCGCCGAAATCCGGTGCGCGCCGCGCGCAATTGCAGGCGCTTGCCGCGCTGCCCTGCGCACTGGTGTTCTACGAGGCGCCGCATCGCATCGAGGAGACGCTGGCCGACATGGCGGCGGTGCTCGACGGCGCGCGCCGGGTGACGCTGGCGCGCGAGCTCACCAAGAGGTTCGAGAGCATCGTCACGCTGCCGCTCGCCGATGCGCCGGCCTGGCTCGCCGCCGACCCCAATAACGCGCGCGGCGAATTCGTCGTCATCGTGCATGCGCCGGCGACCGAGGTGGCGATCGATGCGGAAGCGATGCGCGTGCTCGGCATCCTGCAGGGCGCGCTGCCGCCGACGCTCGCCGCCAAGCTGGCATCGCAGATCACCGGGCGCAGCAAGGCCGAACTCTATAAAATGTCGCTGGCACTCAAGCCGCGCGAGCAGGACGACGCATGACCGACACCCTCACGATCACCCGCCCCGACGACTGGCACATCCATTTTCGCGACGGTGCCGCCATGCAGAGCGTGCTGCCCGACACCGCGCGCGTGTTCGGCCGCGCCATCGCCATGCCCAACCTCAAGCCGCCGGTGGTGACCGTGGCCGACGCGGCCGCCTACCGGGACCGGCTGCTGGCGGCGGCAGGCACCGCGTTCGAGCCGCTGATGACGCTCTATCTCACCGACAACACGCCGCCCGAGGAAATCCGCCGCGCGCGCGCAAGCGGCTTCGTGCATGCGGTGAAGTACTACCCAGCGGGCGCGACGACCCATTCCGATTCCGGCGTCACCGAGCTGACCAAGGCGTACCAGGCGATTGCGGCGATGGAGGAAGCCGGGATGCCGCTGCTGCTGCACGGCGAAGTGGCCGATCCCGAGGTCGACGTGTTCGACCGCGAGGCGGTGTTCATCGATCGGCACCTCACGCGGCTCATGAAGGACTTTCCCCGGCTGAAAATCGTGCTGGAGCACATCACCACGCGCCAGGCCGCCGAATTCGTGGCGGCGGCGCCGGCCAACGTCGCCGCGACGGTGACCGCGCACCACCTGCTGTACAACCGCAACGCCATGTTCCGTGGCGGCATCCGCCCGCACCTGTACTGCCTGCCGGTGCTCAAGCGCGAACCTCATCGCCAGGCGCTGGTTGCCGCGGCCATTTCGGGCAATCCCAAGTTCTTCCTCGG
>JAJYXA010000321.1 GCA_021791235.1 Pseudomonadota bacterium | reverse complement strand
GACGCCAGGCAAGGCGTCGAGAAAACCGGGGTAGCTGGTGGCCTGCCTGCCGTTCAGCACGCCCGCTTCGGCGAGCACCATCGGCGCGGCGCAAATGGCGGCGGTGTATTTTCCGGCCGCCGCCATATCCTTCAGCAGATCAAGAATACGTACATCGTCCTTCAGATGCGCCGCGCCGGGCATGCCACCCGGCAGCACCACCATATCGTAGTCGTCCTGCAGGGCAACATCGAGCGTCACGTCCGGCACCAGCTGCACGCCGCGGCTGGCCTTGACGACACCGGGCTTGAGTCCGGCGCTCACCACCTCGATGCCTGCACGGCGCAGCAGATCGATGATGGTGACGGCTTCAAGCTCTTCGCAGCCGTCTGCCAGCGGAACCAGAACCTTGGCCATATTCGCCTCCTCGTGTCCTGTTTGGAAATTCGTGACCGAATATGGTCAGTCGCGGAAATTCTGATACTGCAGCGGGAAATCGGTGATGCTCTTCCTCACCAGCGCAATGGTGTCCTGCAGCACGTCGCGCTTGGCACCCGACACGCGCACGGTATCGCCCTGTATGCTGGCCTGCACCTTGAGCTTGCTGTCCTTGATGCACTTGACGATTTTCTTCGCCAGTTCGGTCTCGACGCCGGTCTTCACCGTCACGCTGCGCTTGACCTTGTTGCCCGAGACCTTCTCGACGCTTCCGACATCCAGGCATTTCACGTCGACGCTGCGCTTGGCGAGCTTCTGCGCGAGGATGTCCTGCACCTGGTCGAGCTGGAATTCGGTGTCGGCATAGACCGTCAGCACGTAGTCGGCCTGCTCGACGCGCGCGTCCGAACCCTTGAAATCGAAGCGGGTGGTGACTTCCTTGTTGACCTGGTCGACCGCGTTGCGCACTTCCTGCTTGTCGACTTCGGACACGATGTCAAAACTCGGCACGTTGATTACTCCTCAGTTTCAATCACAAACGACTGCACCGGCAGCCCCGTTTCATCGTGGAATTCGGCCGCCGCCATCACCCCCAGCCGCGCCACCGCCTCGGCGTCGAGCGAGGGCGCACGGTAGGTGGCATACATCGCCCCCAGCGCATACGGACTGCCGCTGCCATAGGCATAGAACTTCGAAAACTCCTGCACCGTACGGTGCGCCGCCACGCCGAAGATGCCACGCGGATTGGCAATCAGCACGTCCATGCGGCTGGACTCCAGGTCTTCCTCCTTGTCCTCACCTGTCTGCAGATAGTACTGCTCCTTGAGAACGCCGTGCAGGGCATTCCACACACTGAAGATGCTGGCCACCGAGTCCAGTTGCGGCGGCTCTTCCAGCGAAGAAAAGTAATCGGTGAGGATCAGCTTGAAGGTCGCCGATCCGGTGATCGCCACCAAGCTGTTGCCCACGCGGATGATCTTCTCGTGGTTCGCCACGTAGTGTGCGGACTCCTTGCCGCCGCCCCACTTCGTCAGCGTGTCGGCCGCAATCGCGATGCGGCCTTCCTTCCTGACGACGGTGACGGTGGTCATGATCCGGTTCAGCCGAAGTGGCAGACGTAGTGATACGGTTCGCCCGACACCTCGATGTCGAAGCTGGAATTGCCCGGCACGTTGAAGGACTGCCCTGCGCCGTAGGTCTTCCACTCGCTCTCGCCGGCCAGCTTGATGCGGCAGGCACCCGCCACCGTTTCCATGATTTCCGGCGCGCCGGTGTTGAAGGTGAGCGTGGACGGCAGGATCACGCCGACCGATTTCTTCGTGCCGTCGGCCAGCGTGATGCTGTGCGACACGCACTTGCCGTCGAAATAGACGTTGGCCTTGGAAACAACCGATACATTGTCGAACTGGGACATGCTTATTTCTTCCTTTTGGCGTCGAGTTTGGCCGCGATGCGCATGCGCAACGCGTTGAGCTTGATGAAGCCGCCCGCGTCCTTCTGGTCGTAGGCGCCGGCGTCGTCCTCGAAGGTGGCGATGGTCGAGTCGAACAGCGAGTCGGTCTTGGAATCGCGGCCGACGACGATGACGTTGCCCTTGTAGAGTTTCAACCGCACCGTACCGTTGACGTGCTGCTGGGTGTGATCGATCAGCACCTGCAGGGCACGGCGTTCCGGACTCCACCAGTAACCGTTGTAGATGAGGCTGGCGTAGCGCGGCATCAGGTCGTCTTTCAGGTGTGCGACTTCGCGGTCGAGCGTGATCGATTCGATCGCACGGTGCCCCTTCAGGAGGATGGTGCCGCCGGGCGTTTCGTAGCAGCCGCGCGACTTCATGCCGACGTAGCGGTTCTCCACCAGGTCGAGCCGGCCGATGCCGTGCTTGCCGCCGATCTCGTTGAGCTTGGCCAGCACTTCGTGCGCCTTCATGGCCTGGCCGTTGATCGCCACGACGTCGCCCTTGGCGTAGGTCAACTCGATGTATTCAGCCTGGTCGGGCGCCTTCTCGGGCGACACGGTCCAGCGCCACATGTCTTCCTCGGCTTCCGCATTCGGGTCTTCCAGATGGCGGCCTTCGTAGGAGATGTGCAGCAGGTTGGCGTCCATGGAGTACGGCGAACCGCCCTGGCGGTGCTTCATGTCGATGGGGATGCCGTGGGTCTCGGCGTAGGCGAGCAGCTTCTCGCGGGAGAGCAGATCCCACTCGCGCCACGGGGCGATCACCTTGACGTCGGGCTTCAGCGCGTAGGCGCCGAGTTCGAAGCGGACCTGGTCGTTGCCCTTGCCGGTGGCGCCGTGGCAGATGGCGTCGGCGCCGGTTTCGTTGACGATCTCGATCAGACGTTTGGCGATCAGCGGCCGCGCGATCGAGGTACCGAGCAGGTATTCGCCCTCGTACACGGTGTTGGCGCGGAACATCGGGAAGACGAAGTCACGCACGAATTCCTCGCGCAGGTCGTCGATGTAGATCTGCTCGGGCTTGATGCCGAACTGCAGCGCCTTGGCACGTGCCGGTTCAAGCTCTTCGCCCTGTCCCAGGTCGGCGGTGAAGGTGACTACCTCACATTTATAGGTGTCCTGCAGCCATTTCAGGATGACCGAGGTGTCGAGGCCGCCGGAATAGGCCAGTACAACTTTCTTGATGTCGTTCATGGTGTGTGTGTCAGTGGGTGGAACCGGATTTGTTCTTGTCGATGATCTCGACCTGACCGGGGAAGCCGCCGATCTTCAGGATGTCGAGGTTGGTGGCGAGGCTGGCCTTCTCGATCTCGATGCCGACGACGCGGCCGTCTTCCGACAGGTTGAGCACGATGCCTTCGTGGGCCTCCCACGCCTGTGCGGGGTTTTCGGGGCTGATTTCGACATAGAGCGAATCCATGTCCTTGAAGTAGGCGATGTTCATGATTCGATTTTTCCCAACAGTAGATATTCCATCAGCGCCTTCTGCACGTGGAGACGGTTTTCGGCCTCGTCCCACACCACCGACTGCGGGCCGTCGATCACCTCGGCGGTGACTTCCTCGCCGCGGTGTGCCGGCAGGCAGTGCATGAACACGGCATCCGATTTGGCCACCTGCATCATCTCAGCATCCACCTGCCAGTCGGCAAAGGCCTTCAGGCGCTCGTCGTTTTCCGCCTCCCAGCCCATGCTGGTCCACACGTCGGTGGTCACCAGGTCGGCGCCGCGGCAGGCGTCCATCGGGTCGACGAAGCTTTCGTAGTTGTCGGTGCCGTACAGATTGGCGCGCTCCGGCTCGACTTCGTAGCCCGGCGGGGTCGACACATGCACGTTGAAATCGAGCACTTCGGCCGCCTGCAGCCAGGTGTTGCACATGTTGTTGGAGTCGCCGATCCACGCCACCGTCTTGCCCTGGATCGAGCCGCGATGCTCGATGAAGGTGAAGATGTCGGCGAGGATCTGGCACGGGTGATACTCGTTGGTCAGCCCGTTGATCACCGGCACGCGCGAATGCGCGGCGAAGCGCTCGATGATGTCCTGCTCGAAGGTGCGGATCATCACGATGTCGACCATGCGCGAGATGACCTCGCCGGCGTCTTCCACCGGCTCGCCGCGTCCGAGCTGGGTGTCGCGCGTGTTGAGGTAGATCGCCGAGCCGCCGAGCTGGTGCATGCCGGCCTCGAAACTCAGGCGGGTGCGGGTCGAGCTTTTCTCGAAGATCATCGCCAGCGTGCGGTCGACCAACGGGTGATACGGCTGGTAACGCTTGAAACGCGACTTGATCAGCCGCGTACGCTCGAACAGGTACTGCAGTTCATCGCGCGACAGATCCTTGAATTGCAGGAAATGTTTCAGCATCACGCCGCCTGCTGCAGATAGTTTCTGACGATGCCGGACACCGCCGCGACCAGCGCGTCGACTTCGGCTGTGCCGTAGATCAGCGGCGGCACCAGGCGGATGACCGTGTCGGCGGTGACGTTGATCAGCACGCCGGCGTCGCGCGCCACCGCCACCAGCTCGCCGCACGGGCGGTCGAGCTCGATCCCGATCATCATGCCCTCGCCGCGGATGTCGACCACGCCATGCACCCCGGCCAGGGCGCTGCGCAAGCCGGCACGGATCGCCTCGCCGCGCAGCCGCGCATTGTCGAGCAGCTTTTCCTCCTCGATGGCTTCCAGCGTCGCCAGGGCCGCCGCGCAGGCCAGCGGATTGCCGCCGAAGGTCGAGCCATGATTGCCCGGCTGGAAAACGTCGGCTGCTGCACCGCGCGCGAGACACGCGCCGATCGGCACGCCGCCACCCAGCCCCTTGGCCAGCGCCATCACGTCCGGCATCACGCCGGCATGCTGGAAGCCGAACCAGGTGCCGGTGCGGCCGATGCCGGTCTGCACTTCGTCCAGCATCAGCAGCCAGCCATGCGCGTCACAGATCTTCCGCAATTCGACGAGATAGTCCGAAGGCAGCACATTGATGCCGCCTTCGCCCTGCACCGTTTCGATCAGCACCGCGACCACGCTCTTGTTGTGCTCGGCGACATGGCGGATCGCTTCCAGATCGTTGAACGGCACCCGCGCGAAGCCCGACAGCAGGGGCTCGAATCCGGCCTGGATCTTGCGGCTGCCGGTCGCGGTCAGCGTCGCCATGGTGCGGCCATGGAAGGCCTTTTCCATCACGATGATGGTCGGCACCTCGATGCCCTTGTTGTGCCCATACAGGCGCGCCAGCTTGATCGCCGCCTCGTTGGCCTCGCAGCCCGAGTTGCAGAAGAAGGCCTTGTCCATGCCCGACAGCGCGCACAGCTTGTCGGCCAGTTCCTCCTGGCGCAGCACGCGATACAGGTTGGACGAATGGATCAGCGACGCAGCCTGTTCGCTGATGGCCTTCACCAATCTGGGGTGGGCGTGGCCCAGTGCGTTCACCGCCACGCCTGCGACCGCATCGAGATAACGCTTGCCGGCTTCGTCCCACAGGTAGGCGCCCTCGCCGCGCACGAAGGCAACGGGCTGGCGGTTATAGGTATTCATCAAATGCGTTGTCATGGCAGTCCCCAATCAGGCTGTCTTGAAAAGAGTTGTAGCTGAAATAGAAAACGGCGGCCTAAGCCGCCGTGCTTGTCATGCAGCGTCTTGATTATAGGCCGAAAAGCGCCCGGTGAGACCACCCGCCCGCCATGAAGAAGAGCATCGGAATCGACAGCATGGTATTGGTGCGGGATGCCAGGAAGGCCACCCGGCGCGCCTTGTTCTTCTCGTCGTCGGTCGCCGAAACCATGCCGAGGACTTTCTTCTGGTTCGGCCAGATCAGCACCCATACATTGAACAGCATGATGGTGCCCAGCCACGCGCCGATGCCGATCCCCCCCATGCCGTTACGCAGCAGGAAGGCATCGACGAACAGCGGCCCCAGCAGCGCGGCGCCGGCGAGCCAGGTCACGACAGCCGCCCAGCGGAAGAACAGCAGGGCGCGCGGCGCGACATGCTTGGTGATGCCGGCGGCCGTGCCATCGGCGGCGGCATTCTTCAGCGCAGCCACCTGCACGAAATTGAAGTAATACAGCAGGCCGATCCACATCACGCCTGCCATGAAATGGATCCAGCGGGCCAGTGCAGCAACGATATTGATATTTTCCATTGCCTCTCTCCCTTAACCCAGAAAGTTTCTGGCGAAGACATACAGCACGGCGGTCAGCACAACGCCGGCGATGACGGTGCCCCACAGCGAATCCAGCGGGTTTTTCATGATTCCCTCCTCCTTATGAATAGTTGACCGTTT
>JAJYXA010000423.1 GCA_021791235.1 Pseudomonadota bacterium | reverse complement strand
CGCCGGCATCGCTGCCCTGTTCATCAGCCAGCGCGGCACCCGCCTCACCCCGCGCAGCGTGCAGCTGCGGCTCAACCGCTGGGCCTTGCAGGCGGGCCTGAGCCAGCACGTGCACCCGCACATGCTGCGCCACGCGTTCGCCACCCATGTGCTGCAATCGTCGGGCGACCTGCGTGCCGTGCAGGAAATGCTCGGCCACGCCAGCATCAGCACCACCCAGGTCTACACCCACCTCGACTGGCAGCATCTGGCCAAGGTGTACGATCAGGCGCACCCGCGCGCGCGCAAGAAAAGCTGAGCCGGCGCCTCATAATGTGAGTGGTCACACCGTCTGAATAGACGTTTTTACGTCAACTTCAGAAAACGCGCCTGCCGCCGATTCCTTTCGTATGCGCCCCCGTCTCCCGCCCCCGCTCGTCCGCCTTGCGCACGCCCTGCGCCCGGCCCAACTCAGCACCCAGGGCCGCGTCGTGGGCGCGACCCTGTTCGTGCTGATCGCGGTGTTCGCGCTGGCGGGTCAGCAGGCGCTGCACATTGCCCGCCAGGATGCCGACGCCGCATTGCACGTGCAGGCCACCGCACAGCTTGCGGCGCTGTCGCAGGCCGTGGCCGAACCGGCCATCCGCGGCGATTACGCGGCCGTGCAGGCGCGGCTGAGGATCCCGATCGACCAGGGCAATTTACGGCAGGTGGAATACACCACGCCGGACGGCCACGTCCTGCGCCAGCAGGCGCACCCGCCCACCGTGGATCGTCCCGACTGGTTTGCCCGGCTGACCCGCCTCGCCCTCCCCGTCATGCAGGAAGATCTGATCATCCAGGGCGCCTACTACGGCAACCTGCGCATCCAGCCTTCCTCCCATGCGTACGAAGATTTTCTGTGGCATCTCGGTACCCGCCTGTTCCTGCTGCTCGGCCTTGCGATCGTCTTGCTCGGCTGGCTCACCCGTGTCTTGCTGCGGATCAACCTGAAGGACCTGATCCGCCTCAGCGCGACCGCACGCCAGATCGAGGCCGGGGATTACAGCGTACGCCTCCCCGTCCGCGCCGGCAGCCCGCCCGAACTGCAGGAGTCCACGCGCGCCTTCAACTTCATGAGCGCGGCGCTGGAGCGCCTGCTCACCGACCTGGGCGAGCAGCAGAAGGCGCTCGACAGCGCCGCCAGCGTGTCGGAGTCGGATCTCGCCGGCAACATCACCTTCGCCAACGACCTGTTCTGCATCATCAGCGGCTACACGCGCGAAGAGCTGATCGGGCAGAATCACCGCATCGTCAATTCGGGCATGCACGACGCCGCGTTTTTCTCCAAGCTGTGGGGAACCATCACCAGCGGCCGCACCTGGCGCGGCGAAATCTGCAACCGCGCCAAGGATGGCCGGCTGTTCTGGACTGACTCGACCATCATACCGATCAAGGGCGACGACGGCCTGCCGCTTAAATACCTGTCGATCCGTTTCGACATCACGCAACGCAAACTCGACGAAGCGGCGCTCAGCACCGAAAAGGAACGCTGGCAAGTCACGCTGCAATCGATCAACGACGCTGTCGTCGTGACCAATGCGCACAATCAGGTGACCTACCTCAACCCCGCTGCCGAAAGCCTGCTCGGCCTCGCGCTCGAGGATGCGCTGCTGAACTCGCTGAGCGACGTGATGCGGCTGGACCAGATGAGCGGCGACGAAGAGGCGCCGGCCTGCTTCCTGTCGTCGGCTGCGGCATTGCATGGCCAGACCGGATCGGCGCAGCTGCACACCCGCTTTGGCCAGCACCTGGCCATCAGCTACAGCTGTGCGCCGCTGAACGAACATGGCGCCCTCGGTGCCGTCTATGTGCTGCGCGACGAAACCGAAAAGAAGGTCCTGCTCGACAACCTGCGCGAAATGGCCTTCCACGACACGCTGACCACCCTGCCGAATCGCCGTGCGGTGGAAGGCCGCCTGGCCCGCGCGCTGCACACCGCGCGCGACCAGGGACAGCAGCATGCGTTCTGCTACATCGACCTCGACCAGTTCAAGCTGGTGAACGATACCTGCGGCCATTCGGTGGGCGATGCCTTGCTGGCGGACATTGCCCAGACCATGAAAGCCGCCCTGCCCGCCCAGGCCTACCTGGGCCGCCTGGGCGGGGACGAATTCGGGCTCATCCTGTTCGATACCCGGCCCGACGAGGCGAACCGGATCTGCCGCCAGCTGGTGCAGCGCATCCGCGACTTCCGTTTCGAGCACAAGGGACGGCGCTTCACCCTCGGCGCCTGTGCGGGGATCGCCCCCATCACGCAAGCCGCGACCACCGCCGGCGACCTCATGATCCAGGCCGACATGGCGTGCTACCGCGCCAAGTCGGAGGGCAGCGGGCGGGTCATGCTGTACGAGGCGGACGAGGTCGGATTCCGTCGTCTGGAAACGGAAATGGGCTGGGCAGCGGATTTCGCGCAGGCGCTGGACGCCAACCAGTTCCTGCCCTATCGCCAACTGATCCAGCCGACCTCAAGCAGCGGCCAGCCGCATTACGAGGTGCTGATCCGCTGGCAGCGCAACGGCGTGGTCGAGGGGCCGGCCAAGCTGCTGCCCGCCCTCGAACGCTACGGGCAGGCGCCCATCCTCGACCGCTGGATGCTGGAAGCCGTGGTGTCCTATCTGGCCGCGCAGCCGGACGACAATGCGGTGTATTTCATCAACCTGTCGGGCAAGACCGTTGCCGACGAGTCCTTCCTCGGTGTGGTCTGCCATCTGCTCGACCACTATGGCGTGGCGGGCTCGCGCCTGGGGTTTGAGGTGACGGAAACCGCCGCCGTGGTCAACCTGGGCGACGCCCAGCGCCTGATCCAGGGCCTGCGCGAACGCGGCTGCCAGTTCGCGCTGGACGACTTCGGGCGCGATGCCTCGTCATTCTTCTATCTCAAGCACCTGCCCGCCGACTTCCTCAAGATCGACGGCGCCTTCGTGCGCGGCATGCTGGATGATCGCCGCGACCAGGCCATCGTCCGCTCGATCGCACAGCTCGCGCGCGATTTCGGCATGCATTCGGTGGCCGAGCAGGTGGAAGACGCCGACATGGCCGCGCTGCTCGAAGACATGGGGGTGGATTATCTGCAGGGCTACCACATCCATCGCCCGGAAGCCTTTCCCTTCTGGCAGCCGGTCGACAGTGCGCTGACCGACACACGTTCGATGCCTGCGCGCATGCCGCATCTGAGCCTGGTCAGCTAAACCCGTCAGCGCGGCTAGACGATCTGGATATCGGTCACGCCTTCCACCGGTTCCGGGTAGCGCATTTTCAGGCTTTCCAGCGTTTCGATCAGCAGGTGGGAAATCATCAGGTTGCGTGCCAGATTGTTGTTGGCAGGAATCACATGCCAGGGCGCGTGCGCCGTGCTGGTGGCCGCTAGCGCCGCCTCGTAGGCTTCCATGTAGCCGTCCCACTTCGCCCGCACCGCAAGATCGCCGGGCTGGAATTTCCATTGTTTTTCGGGCGTGTCGCGGCGTTCTTCCAGACGTTTTTTCTGCTCGTCCCTGGAAATGTGCAGATAGAACTTCAGGATCGTCGTGCCGGTTTCCGCCAGCATGCCTTCAAAGTCGTTGATCTGGCGGTAGCGGCGCTTGCATTCAGCCGCATCGATCCAGCCGTTGACGCGGGTGATGAGCACGTCTTCGTAATGCGAGCGGTTGAAGATGGCGATTTCGCCGGCGCCCGGTACATGTGGATGCACCCGCCACAGGTAATCGTGCGCCAGTTCCTCCGGGGTCGGCGCCTTGAAGCACGCCACCCTCACTCCCAGCGGGTCGACCCCCTGAAACACGTGGCGGATGGTCGAATCCTTGCCGGCGGTATCCATCGCCTGCAGCACGACCAGCAGCCTGTGCTTGCCCTCGGCGTGCAGCAACTCCTGCAGCGTTTCCAGACGGACGCGATGTGCTTCCAGGCGCTCGCGCGCGTCGGACTTGTCCTTGCCGATGATCGCGTCGTCATCAGCGTCCCATTTCGACAACTTGACCTTGCTGTCGGGGGCAATACGGGTATCGGCAGGTTTCATAGCGTCACCTTCGGCGGGACCAGGCTCATCCAGTCGCCCAGCGCCCCCCGGATTTCGTCCAGGGTGAGATGCCGCATCAGCGGCCGGTTGCCGGGTGCCATCTGGTTCCACGCGCAAGTCATGCCACGCAGGTTCGGCTGCGCGGCATCGCGCAGCCGGAACTCCGTCTTGTAATAAAGCAAGCTCAGGTCGCCATCATCATCGTCCACATACCTTGCCTTCATCAAGGGCGACGACGCCTTCGCGAAGATACTCACGCTACGCGTTACCCGCCATATCTGGAAGTGCCCAGGCTGCAGCGTCTGCGGCGCGCCGCTGACCGTGTTCAGCTCCACCACGCAATACGGGTCCTGCTCCTGCACGCCGTTGCGCGGCACGATATGGCCGTACTGCAAACGCACCGTGGCAGAGTCGGCCGGGATGGTCAGGGGGCGGTTGAGTTGCGCCACCCATCCCGTGGAATAGGCGTAATACGGCGAAGTCGGGTTGGACGATTCAAGCCCGGCACACCCTGCCAGCAGCAATGTGCCTGCGAATGCGAAAGCAATGGTTTTCATCCTGACCTCCTTGCACTGTTTACCTTATTCAAGTTTTACCCTGAACCACGCCGCATACAAGGCCGGCAGGAAAAACAGCGTGAGGAAGGTCGCCGCGATCAGCCCGCCCATCACCGAGACCGCCATCGGTCCCCAGAAAATCGAGCGCGACAGCGGGATCATCGCCAGCACCGCGGCGGCGGCGGTGAGGCTAATCGGGCGCATCCGCCGCACCGTGGACTCGACGATCGCGTCCCATTGCGGCAGGCCGCGCGCGATGTCCTGCTGGATCTGGTCGACCAGGATCACCGAGTTGCGCATGATCATGCCGGACAGCGAAATGATGCCCAGCAGCGCCACGAAGCCCATCGGCTGGCCGCTCACCAGCAAAGCGATCGCCACGCCGATGATGCCGAGCGGTGCCGTCAATATCACCAGGAGGGAGCGCGAGAAACTGCCGAGCTGCAGCATCAGCAGCGTCAGCGTGGTAATCACGATCAGCGGCCACGATGCGCCGATGGCGGCATTGGCCTTGGCGCTGCTTTCCACCGGCCCGCCGATTTCCAGCCGGAAGCCCGGCGGCAACTGGGCCTTGAACCGGGCCACCTGCGGCGCGAGCGACTCGATGATGGTCGCCGGCTGCGTCTTGCCCACCGGATCGCCGCGCACCGAGATCGTCGGCAGACGGTCGCGCCGCCAGATCACGCCGTCCTCGAACACCGGCTTGAACGTGGCGATCTGCCCCAGGGTCACGCTCTGTCCATCGAAGTTGCCGATCGGCAACGATTTCAGTGCATCGACATCGCGGTGTTCCTTGCGTGGGATGCGCAATTCCACGTCGATCAAGCGATCGTTTTCGCGAAACTGGGTGACGGTCGCACCCGACAGCTCCAGGGCCAGCAAGCGGCCGACCGCATCCGAGCTGAGGCCGAGCGCCTTGATCTTGTCCTGATCGAGCCGGACCTTGATCGCCAGCGACTGCTCGTTCCAGTCCAGATTCACGGCCGTCACCTGCGGTTGGGCCGCAACGATTCTGCGCAGTTTTTCGGCCTCGAGCTTGAGCCGCGGAATATCGGTTCCTGACAGCCGGTATTGCACCGGATAGCCGGCTGGCGGCCCGTATTCGAAACGCACCGCGCGCCCGCGCACGTTGGGAAAATCGGTTTCGAACAATCGGTGGATGCGGGCGAGTTCACGCTCGCGTGCCGGGATGTCCTTCGCAATCACCACCAGTTGCGCAAAATTGCGGTTGTTCAGCCGCTGGTCCAGCCCCAGTACGAAACGCGGCGCACCCTGTCCGATGTAGTCGATCACGTGCGTCACATCCTTGTCCCGCCGCAACAGGGTTTCGAGCCTGATCGCTTCGGCACGCGTGGCCTCGATGGAGGCACCTTCGGGCAGCCACATTTCGACCAGGATCTCCAGCCGGTCGGATGCCGGGAAAAACTGCTTCTCGACCCGCTGCATCGCAGCCAGTCCGACGATCAGCGCCGCCACCGTCAATGCAATCACGCTGCGGCGATGCGTCAGGCACCAGGTCACCATGGCGCGGAAGCGCCGATAAAACGGCGTGAGG
>JAJYXA010000337.1 GCA_021791235.1 Pseudomonadota bacterium | reverse complement strand
GATCTCCACCCGCGCCTTCTTCAGCTGGCGATACAGCACCTTCTTCATGTGGTGCCCTTCCGGCATCGGCAGCACGTAGGTGCCGATGTGGTGCACCTTCTTCACCGCGTAATCGCCGGTCTCGTCCTTCTCGAACTTCACCCCCCAGCGGTCGAGCTGGTTGATCATGTTGAAGCTCTCCTGCGCGTAGGCCATCACCGTCTTCTGGTTGACGATGCCGTCGTTGGCCACGGTGATTTCCTTCACGTACTGCTCGGGCGTGGCGTGTCCGGGAATCACCGCGTTGTTGAGCCCGTCCATGCCCATCGAGATGGCGCCGCTGCGTTTCACGTTCGCCTTTTCCAGCAGCATCACCTTCAGCTCCGGGTTCTTTTCCTTGGCCTTGACGGCCGCCATCGGGCCCGCCGTTCCGCCGCCGATCACCAGCACATCCACTTCCGTAATCAAATCGCTCATGAAAATCTCCTAGACGTGTGAACGTTCGATGCGCATCCGGTACTGGAAGGCATCACCGCGGTAGTACAGGTATTCGAAATCAATCGGTTTGCCCTCGGCGGTCATGGTGAGCCGCTCGATGCGCAGCACCGGCGCGCCCTCCTCCACCTGCAGCTGGCGCGCCAGATACTCGTCCGCCAGCATGGCCTCGATCTGCAGCCCGGCCTCGCCGAGGGCGAGCCCGTAGTCGTTTTCCAGGATCAGAAACACGTCGCGATGCGCCAGGTCTTCCTTGGCCAGGCGTTCTCCGATGGCCTTGGAGACATAGGTGACGTCGAGCGAGATCGGTGCGCGGTTGAGATAGCGCACCCGGCGCAACTCCACGACCTCTTCGTTCGGACCGACTCCCAGCTTGGCGCCCACCGCAGCCCCGGCCGCCAAGCCCTTGAGGCTCACCACGCGCGAGAAGGTCTCGTAGCCCATACTCGACATCGCCTCGCCGAAGCCCTGCAATTCGGCCACGTTCTGGAACGCCTTGGGCTTGGAGACGTAGGCGCCCTTGCCGTGGATCTTGAAAATGAGGCCCTCCTTCTGCAGATCGCCCAGTGCCTGCCGCACCGTGATGCGCGACACGCCGAAGGTGTTCATCAGCTCGCTTTCGGATGGCATCTGCTGATGCGCCTGATAGGTGCCGTCGAGGATGCGATCGCGCAGAATTTCCTTGATCTGCGTATACAGAGGAACCGGCGACACCTGCAGAACCGCAGGATTTTTCTTCCGGGGCTTTTCCATTTCGATGCACGCTCCATGACTTGTTATGACGTGTAATGACACAGCAACACACGTGCCAACCATGCAAAGCAGTCCGTGAAATCGGCCGAAAGCCTCGTGGATATTGGCTTGCGGCCAATAGGACTAGACGATGAAACGCCCGGCGCCGGGCAATGCGCGCAGCACTGGCTTGGTGCGCCGAGTCTGAAAACTGTTTTAGATTGGTGCCGGCGGAAGGATGGAAGCGCGTCTTGCGAAGCGCGCTTTACATCCTGAAAGACATGGCGTGTTCGACAGTCGAGGCACTGAAAAAACGCCTCGAATCCCGATCAGATTTGAGAAGTCGAATCAGGAATCCGTCCAGCGTGCTGCCGCCGCTTCATCGCTGGCGCGCGCCTCGACCCAGCGCTCGCCTTGCGGGGTTTCTTCCTTTTTCCAGAACGGCGCCTGCGTTTTCAGGAAATCCATGATGAATTCGCAGGCGGCGAAGGCTTCGCCGCGATGCTGGCCGGCGACCGCCACCAGCACGATGGGGTCGCCCGGCAGCAGGCGGCCGACGCGGTGGATCACGGTGACGTCGAGCAGCGCCCAGCGCGCATTCGCTTCCTCGACCAGCGCGGCGAGCGCCTTTTCGGTCATGCCGGGGTAGTGCTCCAGCGTCATCGCCTGCACGCCGCTGCCTTCGTTCATGTCGCGCGCAAGGCCGACGAAGCTGGCGATGGCGCCGATGTCGGTGCGGCCTTGGCGCATCGCGTCGACTTCGGCGCCGAGATCGAAAGTTTCGGCCTGGACGGCTATTTTCATTGCGCTAGCCCCCGGTCACCGGCGGAAAGATCGCGACTTCGGCGTGATCCGTCAGTGCAGCATCGAGCGCGACGATGTCCTGATTGACCGCCATCCGGAACGCCCGGCCCGCCGCCAGCTCCTCCGCCCACGCGCCGCCGCGCGCCTGCAGTTCTGCGACCAGATCGGCGGCGGTGGCGCCGCCGAAATCGAGGGTTTCCTCGGCCACGCCGAAGCGCTCGCGCAGGCGGGCGAAGTACAGCACGCGCAGTTTCATGACAAAAGCTCCGAGAAGGGGATGAAGCGCACCCAGTCGCCCGGCTGCACGGTCTGACCGATGGCCAGATCGACCAGGCCGTCGGCCCAGGCGCACGAGGTCAGCACGCCCGAGCTCTGGTTCGGAAACAGCCCAAGCTTGCCGTTGGGCTGCAGCCGCGCGCGCAGGAATTCGCGCCGTGCGCCCGGCTTCTTCCAGGCGAAATCCGCCTGCACGGCGAACGCGCGGTACAGCACGTCGGCGACGCCCATGCGCTTCAGCAGGAAGGGCCGCACGAACAGGCAGAAGGTGACGAAGGCCGACACCGGATTGCCGGGCAGGCCGATGAAGTCGGCGTCCTCTACGCGGCCGTATACGAGCGGCTTGCCGGGCTTCATCGCCACCTTCCACATCTCGACGCGGCCGCGCTTTTCGACCGCCGCCTTGACGTAATCGGCCTCGCCCACCGACACCCCGCCGCTGGTGACGACCACGTCGGCTTCGCGCGCAGCCTGCGCCAGCGCGGCCTCGGTCGCCTCCAGCGTGTCGGGCACGATGCCGAGGTCGATCAGTTCGCAGCCGAGGCCGTTCAGCAGCCCGGTCAGCGTGTAGCGGTTGGAGTTGTAAATCTGGCCGGGCGCAAGCGGCGCGCCCGGCGTCGCCAGCTCGTCGCCGGTGAAGAAGCAGGCGACCTTGAGTTTTCCGAACACCGGCAGTTCGGCCAGCCCGACCGAGGCGGCAAGCCCCATCTCCGCCGCGCCGAGGCGGGTGCCGGCGGCGAGGACCTGCGCGCCGGCCTGGATGTCCTCGCCCGCGCGGCGGATGTTTTCGCCGGGCCGCGGCAGCGCGTGGACGATGACGTCCTCGCCTTCGTTAATCGGTTTGGGCACCACGTTTGCTCCCTCTCCCGCAAGCGGGAGAGGGTTGGGGAGAGGGGAGCAGTATTCCTGCATCAGCACGGCGTCGGCGCCGGGCGGCACCGGCGCGCCGGTGAAGATGCGCGCGGCGGTGCCGGGCTGCAAAGGCGTGCCCACGACGCCGGCCAGGATGCGCTGCGACACCGGCAGGCGCACGCCGGCCACCGCCACGTCGGCGCTGCGCACGGCGTAGCCGTCCATCGCGCTGTTGTCGAGCGGCGGCACGGTGAGGGCGGAGGTCTGCGGCGCGGCGAGCACGCGCCCGAGCGCATCCGTCACGGGCACGGTCTCGCTTGCGGTCGCCCCGCGGGCGCGTTCGAGCAGGGCATCAAGCAGTTGGTCGGCTGAGAGCATGGTCGAGGATAAAGTCGGTGAGTTGGGAAACGGCATCGAGGTCGATGCGGGGAAAACCGGTTGGCGGCTCGACGTCGGACGCCACCGCCAGAATATTCGGGTCGCCGGGAAACAGCCAGGGCTGGGCGGTCTCGGCGCGGTGCACTTCCAGCTTGGGAATGGCCTCGCGCTTGTAGCCCTCGACCAGCACCAGGTCGCATGGCGGCAATTTGGCCAGCAGATCGTCCAGCAGGGGCGGCGTGTTGCGATGCTCGGTCAGCACGGCGGTGCGGTGGTCGGACGCCAGCAGCACCGCCGCCGCGCCCGCCTCGCGCGCGCGCCAGCTGTCCTTGCCGGGGCGGTCGATGTCGAAGTCGTGATGGGTATGCTTGATCACCGCCACCTTCAGGCCGCGCGCGGCCAGTTGCGGCAGCACGCGCTCGATCAGCGTGGTCTTGCCGCTGCCGCTGTAGCCTGCGATGCCGAAGAGCTTCATAGGAATGCGAGCTTGGTGCCAGCGATGGCCAGCACCAATGCGAGCAGTTTTCGGATCCACACCGGCGCGATGCGGCGGCTGCCGATTTCCGCGCCCAGCCAGCCGCCCGCCGCCACCGCGAGCGCCCACAGCGGCAGGGCCTCGGTTTGCGGCAGCCCGCCCCGGCCCAGAAAGCCGGCCAGCCCCGCAATCGAATTGAGCAGGATGAAGGCCGCGGCGACCCCCGAGGTCACGCGCGGGCCGGCCCATCCCAGCAACAGCACCAGCGGGCTCAGGAAGATGCCGCCGCCAACCCCGGTCAGCCCCGACAGGAAGCCCATCGCACCGCCGGACAGCGCGATGCCGGCAAGCGGCGCACGCCTGACCTGGCTGTCGTGCACCGCCATCGCGGGCGACAGCATGCGCCACGCCGCAAACAGCAGCACTAGCCCGACGGCGGGCTTGAACCAGGCATCGGGCAGGCTGAGGCCGCCGCCCCAATACGCCATCGGCAGCGAGAACACGGCAAACCACGCCAGCAGCCGCCCGTCGAAACATTCCGCCCGTGCGTATTTATAGGTGCCGATGCCGGCGACCACGACGTTGAGCATCAGCGCGACGGGCTTCATTTCGGCGGGCGCGAACCCGGCCAGCGCCATGATCGCCAGGTAAGCCGACGCGCCGCCGTGGCCGACCGTGGCGTACAGCAGCGCGCCCGCGAAAAATGCGGGGATCAGCCAAAGCGCCAGTTCAAATCCTGTCATGAATTCCGGACCGAATAATTTATGTTATATTTTTCCATATATAACCCACTCTGGCAAACCACACTAGCCGCCATGTCAGCCACGCTTCAGGATCAGTTCGGACGCCGCATCGATTACGTGCGGCTATCGGTGACCGACCGCTGCGACCTGCGCTGCAGCTACTGCATGCCGGAAGGCTTCAAGGGTTTCGAGGAGCCCGAACACTGGCTCGGCTTCGACGAGATCGAACGCCTGATCGGCGCGTTTGCCCGGCTCGGCGTAAGCCGCATCCGCCTGACCGGCGGCGAGCCGCTGCTGCGGCGCGACATCGCCGGCCTGGCCGGGCGTATCGCCGCCTTGCCCGGCGTCCACGATCTGTCGCTGTCGACCAACGCCACCCAGCTCGAGCGCCACGCGCAGGCGCTGAAGGCCGCCGGCGTGACGCGGCTCAACGTCAGTCTCGACTCGCTGCGGCAGGCGCGGGTGGAAAAGATCAACGGCCGCGATGTGCTCGCGAAAGTGATGGCCGGCCTCGCCGCGGCGCAGGACGCGGGCTTCGCGCCGATCAAGCTCAACATGGTGGCGCTCGCCGGCAGCAACGACGACGAGATCGACGAGATGGTCGCCTTCTGCATGGCGCGCGGCTTCGTGCTGCGGCTGATCGAGTCGATGCCGATGGGCGCCACCGGGCGAAACGCCGAATACCTCGACCTGCAGCCGGTGAAGGAGCGCCTCCGCAAAGAGTTCGATCTCATCGAAACCACCCTGCCCGGCGCCGGCCCGGCGCGCTATCTGGGCAGCGCCGACGGCCGCTTCAACCTCGGCTTCATCACGCCGATCTCGCAGCATTTCTGCGAAACCTGCAACCGCGTGCGCATCGCGGTCGACGGCACCGCCTACATGTGCCTGGGGCAGGAGGAGAAATTCGAATTCCGCCCGCTGCTGCGCGGCGGCTGCAGCGATGCCGAACTGGAAGCGGCGATCGTCGAAGCCATCGACCTCAAGCCCGAGCGCCACGAATTCCGCGAAGCGCCGCACAAGATCCTGCGCTTCATGTCGATGACCGGCGGCTGAGACCTATCCAGGGCTTGCGGTGCGGAACCCGGCGAAGGGGTCGCGCCGGTGCGGCAGGTAGAAATTGCGGAAGCCGGGACGTTTGAACGACACGTCGGTGACCGGCCCGCCGCCGCGCAATTCGCCGTGCGTGTGGAACCAGGGCTGGGAATAATCCTGATAAGGATCGGGCGCAAAGCCCGGATACGGCGCGAACGGATCGCGCAGCCATTCCCACGCCCTGCCCCAGCGAAAATCCGGATGCTTCGCCGCGCGCAGCCACTGCACGGCCGTCGGCAGTTGCCGGCCCATCCAGGCAGCGCAGGCCTCGGCCTCGAAACGGTTCACATGCAGCATGGGCCGGTCCGCACGGATGGGC
>JAJYXA010000022.1 GCA_021791235.1 Pseudomonadota bacterium | reverse complement strand
GGGACCCGCCGCATAACCGCCGCCCAGGGCGTGGATCAGCGCGGCGTCGTCGATCAGCGCCCGGGCCTTGAGGCCGACGCCGGCCAGTTCCTGTTGCAGCACGGCGTCGTCGCTGCTGAGCACGTCGAGATAATTGCCCAGCCCCGCGCCATAGCGGCTTTGCACCAGGCCGTGGGCCTGCCGCGCCAGCTTCAGCGCCTGTTGCTGCTCGCCGATCTGCTGCTCGAGCGAGCGGCGGTCGCTCAAGGCGTCGGCGACTTCGCGCACCGCATTCACCAGCGTGGCGTTGTACCGGGCTATCGCCGCGTCGGCCGCCGCCGTCTGGCCACGCAGGTTGGCGCGCAGCTTGCCGCCTTCGAATATGGGCAGCGTCAGCGCCGGGCCGATGCCGTAGGCGTGGCTGCCGGCACTGAGGAACTGGCTGAAACCCAGCGCCGTGTAGCCGGCGAAGGCGGTGAGGCTGATGTTCGGGTAGAAGCGCGCGCGCGCCGCCCGTACCCCGGCCAGCGCCGCCTGCGCCTGCCAGCGTGCGGCCACCACGTCGGCGCGGCGGCCGAGGAGTTCGGCCGGAAGGCGCTGCGGCTGCACCGGGAGGGGCAGGGCGCCCAGGCTGGGGGCGAGATGCTCGGTCGCCTGCGGGCCCTGCCCGAGCAGAGCGGCGAGCGCGTGGCGGGCTTCGGCCAGGGCCTGAGCGTTCTGCTCGGCGCGCAGGCGGACCAGCGGTATTCCGACCTCGGCCTGGCGTAGCGAAATGCTCGACTCCAGTCCTGCACCGACGCGATCGTTCACCAGACGCACGATGTCCTGGCGCTGTTTCAAACTGCGCGCCAGCACCGCTCGCTGCGCGACCAGCCGGGCCAGATCGATGTAGCTGGCGGCCACGTTGGCGGCCAGCAGCACGCGTGCGGCCTGGGCTTGAGCCTGGGCCGCGCGCGCCTGTCCGACCGCGGCTTCGAGCGCTGCGCGCTGACGGCCGAAAAAGTCGAACTCGTAGCCGGCTTGCAGCAGCGCCTGGTTCTCGGAGTAGATGCCGCCGCCCAAGGGCGGCGGGTAGATATCGTTTTCGCTGAAGCGCTGGCGCGTGGAATTTACCGCCGCCCCCAGCCGGGGCTCCAGGTCGGCGTGCGCCGCGCCCGCGGCCGCCTGGGCCTGACGCATGCGGGCTTGCGCCTCCTGCAGCGTGGGATTGTCGGCCAGGGCCTGGCGAATCAGCCGGTTCAGTTCCGGGTCGTCAAATTGCGTCCACCAGTCGCTGCGGGGGAATTCGTCCCGGCTTGAAGCCGCGCCTGCGACGAGCCCCAGCTGTCCGGCCCGGATCGCCCGCGCGTCGGGCTCAAGATGTCCGCCGGCGGCGCAGCCGGCCAGCAGGACGGCGGTAGCGGCGAGGGCGGCGGGCAATGTTCTGGTCTTCATGGTGTGCCTATTCGTCATGCCGAGGGGGTCGGGGGACAGCCGCCCCGGCGTCGCCATCGGGCCCGGCTGCGGCTTCGCCGTTGCCGACGAAGCGTTGCAGCAGTTCCAGGAACTGGTTGAACTCGGCCGTGGTGAAACCGTGCAAGTGCTGGTTCAGCACCTCGGCCAGGGTGTACGGGATCTGCGCTGCGATGTCCTGCCCGTGCTCGGTCAGCGCGACATTGACGACGCGGCGGTCCTGCTTGCTGCGTTCGCGCACCAGCAGCCCCTTGGCTTCGAGGCGGTCGAGCATGCGCGTCATCGAGCCCGGATCGATGCCCGATTCGCGCGCGCAGGTGGCCACGGTATCGGCGCAATCCCGGCTGATGAGCAGAAGCGGTCCCCATTGCAGGCCGGTCAGATCCAGCGGTTGCATGCGCGCATCGAGGTTGCGCTGCAAGCTGAAGTAAGCCCGCTTGGTCCAGTAGCCGACCGAACGCCCGATGTCATAATTGGCGCCGTCATAGAAGGGCGTTGCCTCCGCCTGCGGGTGATCGCCGGCGTCAGGGGCGGCGGGGGGCGATTTCGGCTGGCGGGGAGGCTTGCTGGGCTTCATGGTCGGCCATATTACTGCATAGGCAATTAGTGTAGTAACATTATACATATGTACATGTTTTTTCAGCGGCAATTCAGCAGCGATTGAGCGCCATGCCGGCGCGCCGCGGCAAACCCCTATAATTGCGTATGAATTCACCCGCCACACTCGCCGACGCCCCCGCGCCATCGGATCTGCCGTCCTCCTTCGAGCGCCTGCCGCTGTCGCCGGCCATGCAGGTGAACCTGCAACGCCTGGGCTACCTGCGGATGACCGCGATCCAGGCGGCCAGCCTGCCGCCGGCGCTGGCCGGCCGCGACCTGATCGCGCAGGCCAAGACCGGCAGCGGCAAGACCGCGGCCTTCGCGCTCTCCTTGCTCACCCGCCTGAATCCGCGCCGCCATGCGGTGCAGGCGCTGGTGCTCTGTCCGACGCGGGAACTGGCCGACCAGGTGGCCCAGGAGATCCGCCGCCTGGCGCGCGGCGCGGACAACATCAAGGTGCTGCTGCTGTGCGGCGGCAGCGCCATGCGGCCGCAGATTTCCAGCCTGGAGCACGGCGCCCACGTCGTGGTCGGCACGCCGGGCCGGATCATCGACCACCTGGAGCGCGCCAGCCTCGATCTGAGGGCGGTGAACACCCTGGTGCTGGACGAGGCCGACCGCATGCTGGACATGGGTTTCTTCGACGACATCGCGGTCGTGGCGCAGGCCTGCCCGGAGGAACGGCAGACGCTGCTGTTCTCCGCCACCTTCCCCGAGGGCATCGCCGCCCTGGGCCGGCGCTTCCTGCGCCAGCCGCAGCGGATAGAACTGGCCGAGCGCCACGAGGGCGGCAAGATCCGCCAGCGCTTCTACGAAGTGGCCGACGGCCAGCGCCTGTCCGCCGTGTCGCGGCTGCTCGATGGCTACCGGCCGGTCAGCGCCCTGGCGTTTTGCAACACCCGCAACCGCTGCCGCGAGCTGCTGCAGTCTTTGCGCGCCGCCGGCTTCGTCGCCCTGGCTCTGCACGGCGACATGGAGCAGAGAGAGCGCGACCAGGTGCTGGTGCAATTTGCCAACCGCAGTTGCTCGGTGCTGGTGGCCACCGACGTCGCCGCGCGCGGCCTGGACATCGACCAACTGGAAGCGGTGATCAACGTCGATGTCACGCCCGACCCCGAGGTGCATCTGCATCGCATCGGCCGCACCGGACGGGGCGAGCGCTCGGGCTGGGCGCTCTCCCTGGTCGGCGGCAAGGAGCGGGGACGCGCGCGCAACATCGAACGCGCGCAGGGCGGCGAGATCGAATGGTGCGCCCTCGATGCGCTGCCGTCCGGCCGCGGCGAGCCCCTGCTGCCGCCGATGGTCACGCTGCAGATTCTGGCCGGGCGCAAGGAAAAAATCCGTCCCGGCGACGTGCTGGGCGCGCTGACCGGGGAAGCCGGCTTCGACAAGGAGCAGATCGGCAAGATCAGGGTCGCGGAATTTTCCACCTACGTCGCGGTGGACCGCAGCATCGCCGCCGAAGCCTTGCTCCGGCTGTCGGCCGGCAGGATCAAGGGCCGGCAGGTGAAGGTCGCGCTGCTGTCCGCGGCGCCGGACGCGGCTTCACCGGAACAGCGCGCATGCTGAGACTGACCGAAGTCAGGCTGCCCCTCGATCATGCCGAGGGCGAGCTCCGGGATGCCGTCCTCGGCCGCCTGGGCATCGCCGCGGACGATCTCGTCGCCCACCGCGTCTTTCGCCGTGCGCTCGATGCGCGGAAATCCTCGGCCATCGTGTTTACCTACACGCTCGACGTCGAGGTGCGGGACGAGGCGGGCGTGCTCGCCGCGCTGTCGGGCGACCGCCACGTCTCGATCACGCCGGACACCGATTACCGTTTCGTCGCCCGGGCGGCGCCCGACCTGAAGTCGCGGCCGGTGGTCATCGGCACCGGCCCGTGCGGACTGTTCGCCGGGCTGCTGCTCGCCCAGATGGGTTTCCGTCCGATCATCCTGGAGCGCGGCAAGCCGGTGCGCGAGCGCACCCAGGACACCTTCGGGTTGTGGCGGCAGGGCCGGCTCGATCCCGAATCGAACGTGCAGTTCGGCGAGGGCGGCGCCGGAACCTTCTCCGACGGCAAGCTGCACAGCCAGATCAAGGATCCCGGGCAGCGCGGCCGCAAGGTGTTGACGGAACTGGTCGCCGCCGGCGCGCCCGCCGAGATCCTCTATCTCGCCAAGCCCCACGTCGGCACCTTCAGGCTGGTGGCCGTGGTCGAGCACATGCGCGCGACCATTGCCGCCCTGGGCGGAGAAATCCGCTTCCGGAGCAAGGTCGTCGACCTCGACATCGACGCGGCGCCGGCGGGCGGCGGCCGCATCCGCGGCGTGCTGCTCGCCGACGGCGAACGCCTCCCCTGCGATCACGTCGTGCTCGCCTTGGGCCACAGCGCCCGCGACACCTTCCAGATGCTCTTCGACCGCGGCGTCGCGATCGAGGCCAAGCCCTTCTCCGTCGGCCTGCGCATCGAGCATCCGCAATCCCTGATCGACCGCGCGCGTTTCGGCAAGTTCGCCGGCCATCCGCTGCTCGGCGCCGCCGACTACAAGCTGGTGCATCACGCGCGCAACGGCCGCTCGGTCTATAGCTTCTGCATGTGCCCGGGCGGCACCGTGGTGGCGGCCGCGTCCGAGCCGGGACGGGTGGTGACCAACGGCATGAGCCAGTATTCGCGCAACGAGCGCAACGCCAACAGCGCCATCGTCGTCGGCGTCACTCCCGACGACTATCCCGGCCATCCGCTCGCAGGCATCGCCTTCCAGCGCCACTGGGAGGAACGCGCCTTCGTCGCCGGCGGCTCGAGCTACGCCGCGCCGGCGCAGCGGGTCGGCGATTTCCTCAGGGGCATCCCTTCGGCGGCGCCGGGCACGGTGCTGCCCTCCTATCGGCCGGGCGTGCTGATGACCGATCTGGCCGCCTGTCTGCCCGAGTACGTGGTCGCGGCGTTGCGCGAAGCCCTGCCGGCCTTCAGCCGGCAGATCCGGGGCTTCGCCCTGGACGACGCGCTGCTGACCGGGGTCGAGACGCGCACCTCCTCGCCGATCCGCATCCGCCGCGGCGAGGATTACCAGAGCGCGAACATCCGCGGCTTGTATCCGGCCGGGGAGGGCGCGGGTTACGCCGGCGGTATCCTCTCCGCGGCGGTCGACGGCATCAAGGTGGCCGAAGCCCTGGCGCTGGACGTGCTCGGCGGGGCAGGCTGAGAGCGGCATTGCTCCGGCCTTCGGTGCCGGCAACGCGCCATGAGGTAGAATTTGGCCCGGGGAGCGAATTCCTGTTGTCGGGCGTTCGAGAACAGGCCAAGACTGTCGAGGGCAGTAGAAGGATAATAATGAAGTGTGTGGATGATTTCCGCTTGCGTTTCGGCAAGCAGGAACTGGTGCCGATCATCATCGGCGGCATGGGCGTCGATATCTCGACCGCGGAGCTGGCGCTGGAGGCGGCGCGCCTGGGCGGCATCGGGCATATCTCCGACGCCATGGTGCCGACCGTCTCGGACCGGCGCTTCAGGACGCACTTCGTCAAAGAGAAGCTCAAGCTCTACAAGTACAACGTCGCCAACAGCGACAAATCCAAGGTGCTGTTCGATCTCGGCCGTCTGGCCGAGGCCACGCACAACCACGTCGGCCGGACCATGGAGGCCAAGGGCGGCAGCGGCATGGTCTTCGTGAACTGCATGGAGAAGCTGACCATGAACGCGCCGCGCGAGACGCTGCGCGTGCGCCTGACTTCGGCGCTGGACGCCGGCATCGACGGCATCACGCTCTCCGCCGGGCTGCACCTGGGATCGTTCGGCCTGATCGAGGACCATCCGCGCTTTCGCGACGCCAAGCTCGGCATCATCGTCTCCTCGCTGCGGGCGCTGCAGCTCTTCCTGCGCAAGAGCGCCAAGCTCAAGCGTCTGCCCGATTTCGTCATCGTCGAGGGCCCCCTCGCCGGCGGGCATCTGGGTTTCGGCATGGACTGGGCCAAGTACGACCTGGCCGCGATCATGGCGGAGATTCAGGCCCACCTGAAGGCGGAGCACCTGAATATTCCGCTGATTCCCGCGGGCGGCATTTTCACCGGCGGCCAGGCCGCGGCCTTCCTCGACAACGGCGCCGCCGCGGTGCAGGTGGCGACCCGCTTCACCGTGACCCGGGAGTGCGGCTTGCCGCCGGC
>JAJYXA010000255.1 GCA_021791235.1 Pseudomonadota bacterium | reverse complement strand
AGACCATGGGCGGCCTGGCGGAGAAGGTCATCCCGCGCAACGCCACCATCCCGGTGGCGCGCGCCCAGGAATTCACCACCTTCAAGGACGGCCAGACCGCCATGAGCATCCACGTGGTGCAGGGCGAACGCGATCTGGTCGGCGACTGCCGCTCGCTCGCCCGCTTCGAGCTGCGCGGCATTCCGCCCATGGTGGCGGGCGCGGCGCGCATCCGCGTCACCTTCCAGGTCGACGCCGACGGCCTGCTCTCGGTCTCCGCCCAGGAGCAGATCAGCGGCGTGCAGGCCACCGTCGAGGTCAAACCGTCCTACGGCCTCACCGACGAGGAGATCGCCGGCATGCTGCAGGATTCCTTCACCCACGCCCAGCGCGACATGGACGCGCGCAACCTGCGCGAGCAGCGCGTCGACGGCCTGCGCCTGCTCGAGGCCACCCAGGCGGCGCTCGACCAGGACGGCATGCGGCTGCTGTCCGACACCGAACGGATCGCGATCGAGCGCGCCATGGAAATCCTGCGCGTGCTCCTGAACGGCCCGGACCACACCGCCATCAAGCGCGCTGCCGATTCGCTCAACCGGGCCACCGCGCAGTTCGCCGCCCGCCGCATGGACGCCAGCATCCAGAGCGCGCTGGCCGGCCAGCGGCTGGACGCAATAGGCGCGTAGCCATGGCGCAGATCATCGTATTGCCGCACGAAAGCCTGTGCCCCGACGGCCTCGTGCTGGAGGCCGAACGCGGCGCCACGCTGTGCGACAGCCTGCTCGCCGGCGGCATCGAGATCGACCACGCCTGCGAGCGCTCCTGCGCCTGCACCACCTGCCACGTCATCGTGCGCGAAGGCTACGCCTCGCTGGCTCCCAGCACCGAACTGGAAGACGACCTGCTCGACAAGGCATGGGGCCTGGAGCCGCAATCGCGCCTGGCCTGCCAGGCCGTCGTCGACGGCAGCGACCTGGTGATCGAGATCCCCCGCTACTCGATCAACATGGTCAAGGAAGGGCATTGAGTTGAACATTGCCTGGCCGCGCGTGGGCCAAGGAAGCCTTCTGGGCATCACCTTGCGTGCCTCGGCCCTGCTCGTTCAGAACGTTCTGCTGTCCGCGGTTTTCTCGCTTCCCCTGTGGTAGCCACCTGACTGCTGTTTCCGGAGGTCTTTCATGCGCATCGGCATCCCGAAAGAAATCAAGGACCACGAATACCGCGTCGGCGTCACCCCCGCCGGGGTGAGCACGCTCACGGCACGCGGCCACACGGTGCTGGTGGAAACCGCCGCCGGCGCACGCATCGGCTTTTCCGACGCGATGTACGAGGCCGCCGGCGCCATGATCGCCGGCCAGCGCGAAATCTACGGCAGCGACCTGATCGTCAAGGTCAAGGAGCCGCAGCCGTCGGAAGTCGCGCTGCTGCGCGAAGGGCAGATCCTGTTCTGCTATCTGCACCTGGCGCCCGAACCGGAGCTGACGCGCGGCCTGCTCGACAGGAAAGTCATCGGCATCGCCTACGAGACCGTCACCGATGCCCAGGGCCGGCTGCCGCTGCTGATTCCGATGTCGGAAGTGGCCGGCCGCCTGGCGGTGCAGGCGGGCGCCACCGCCCTGCAGATCGCCAACGGCGGCAGTGGCGTGCTGCTGGGCGGCGTGCCGGGCGTGGCGCCGGGCAAGGTGGCCATCCTCGGCGGCGGCGTCGCCGGCCTCAATGCCGCGAAGATGGCGCTCGGCTTCGGCGCCGAGGTCAGCGTGCTCGACATCGACCCGGCGCGCCTGCGCGACCTCGACAACGTCTTCGGCATGCGCGTGAAGACGCGCTATTCCGAGCCGGCCGCCATCGCCGACCTCACGCGCGAGGCGGATCTGGTCATCGGCGCCGTGCTGATTCCCGGCAAGCGGGCCCCGCGCCTGCTGAGCCGCAAGATGATCGCAGCGATGAAACCGGGCTCGGTGCTGGTGGACATCGCGATCGACCAGGGCGGCTGCGCCGACACCTCGCGCCCGACCACGCATTCCCACCCCACCTACGTCGAGGCCGGCGTGGTGCACTACTGCGTCACCAACATGCCGGGCGCCGCCGCGCGCACCGCCACGCTGGCGCTGACGGCGGTGACGCTGCCGCTCGCGCTGGAACTCGCCGACAAGGGCACGCGCGCGCTACTCGACCATCCCGGGCTGCGCGACGGCCTCAACGTCTACCGCGGCCGGGTCACCCATCCGGCGGTCGCCGCCGACCTTGGCTACGTCTGCGAGCCGTTCGAGATCACTGCGCAGGCGGCGTAGGGAAGTCCCGAACAAATCTCAGCCACCGTTCGCCCTGAGCCCTTCGGTTGACTCAGGACAGGCTTGTCGAAGGGCTTCTCAGCACTTCCCAAAGCCGTCCCGGTCGTCATGTCGCAATCCCTACAATCCCCGACAAATGTTGTTTTCGCCCCTGCGGCCGCCGTCGTCGCAAACCGGTAACAGGCTGATTCCTCGCAACAATTTACCTTGGCACGCCCCTTGCTGATTGCCTGATGTAAGCGAATCTTCCTGGAGCGAACATGGCCCACCCTGTTGTCGTCGTGAATGACACGACCCTGCGCGATGGCGAGCAGACCGCCGGCGTGGCCTTCACCGCCGAGGAACGCATCGCCATTGCCCGGGCGCTGGCCGCCGCCGGCGTCTCCGAAATGGAGGTGGGCATTCCGGTCATGGGCCGGGAAGAGCGCGAGAACATCCGCGCCATCGCCGCGCTCGGCCTGCCGGCGAGCCTGATGGTGTGGTCGCGCATGCACGATGCCGACCTCGGCGCCGCCGCCGGCTGCGGCGCGCAGATCGTCAACCTGTCGATCCCGGTGTCCGACATCCAGATTCGCCACAAGCTGGGACGCGAGCGCGACTGGGTGCTCGACACCATCGGCCACTACGTCAGGCGGGCCCTCGACCTCGGCCTCGACGTCTGCGTCGGCGGCGAGGACGCGTCGCGCGCCGACCCGGACTTCCTGCTGCGCGTGCTGGAAATGGCGGAACGCGCCGGGGCGCGGCGCTTCCGCTTCGCCGACACGCTCGGCCTGCTGGATCCGTTCACGACCTTCAAGCGCATCAGCGCGCTGCACGAGGCGAGCGACCTCGAACTCGAGATGCACGCCCACAACGACCTCGGCCTGGCGACCGCCAACACGCTGGCCGCGGTGCTGGCCGGCGCCAGCCACGTCAACACCACGGTCAACGGGTTGGGCGAGCGCGCCGGCAACGCCGCGCTGGAGGAGTCGGTCACCGCGCTGCACCACCTCTACAACCTCTCGACCGGCATCGACAGCCGCCACTTCCCGGACATCTCGCACCTGGTGGCGGTCGCCTCGGGCCGTCCGGTGCCGGTGAACAAGAGCATCGTCGGCGACGCCGTGTTCACCCACGAATCCGGCATCCACGTCGACGGCCTGCTGAAGAACCCGCTCAACTACCAGGGCCTCGCCCCGGAATCCGTCGGCCGCACCCACACGCTGGTGCTCGGCAAGCACTCTGGCTCGCGCGCCGTGATCCAGGCCTATGCCGGACTCGGCATCGTGCTCACCCAATTCGAGGCCAAGGCCATGCTCGCGCGCATCCGCGAACACGCCGTCGCCACCAAACGGACGCCGGACTCCGCCGACCTGAAGCGCTTCTACCTGGAAGCGCTGCCGCGCGCGCAGGTGCAGTCCTGAGATGAGGAAAGCGACCATGTCCACGCTGATCGACCACGACACCCCGACCCTCGCCGCCCCGCGCGTGCCGGGGCTCATCGCCCTGCTGCGCGAGGACGTGGCTTGCGTGTTCCTGCGCGACCCCGCCGCGCGCACGACCTGGGAGGTCGTCACCACCTATCCCGGCATCCACGCCCTGCTCTGGCATCGCATCGGCCATGTCCTGTGGACGCGCGGGCTGCGCTACCCCGCGCGCTTCCTCAGCTTCTTCGCGCGCATGTTCACCCAGATCGACATCCATCCGGGCGCCACCATCGGCCGCCGCTTCTTCATCGACCACGGCTGCGGCGTGGTGATCGGCGAGACCGCCGAAATCGGCGACGACGTCACGCTGTATCACGGCGTCACCCTCGGCGGTGTCTCCTGGAACCCGGGCAAGCGCCATCCCACCCTGGAAGACGGCGTGGTGGTCGGCGCCGGCGCCAAGATCCTCGGCCCCATCACGGTCGGCAGCGGCGCGCGCGTCGGCGCCAACTCGGTGGTCATCCAGGACGTGCCGGCCGGCATGACGGTCGTCGGCATCCCCGGCCGCGTCGTGCTGCCGGCGAGCCAGCGCACCACCCGGCAGGGCATCGACCTCGACCACCACCTGATGCCGGACCCGGTCGGCAAGGCGATTTCCTGTCTGCTCGACCGCATCGCCCACCTGGAAAAACAGCTGGGCATCCTGCCCGAGGCGGCGGATGCGCCGGCCACCAACGACTGCATCACCTGCACCGAGACCTGCGATCCGGGCCACGTCGCCGTGAGCCTGAAGCGGACCACCCACTGAACCCCATCGAGCATCGGAACCCACATGAGCGCCCTCCTCCAGAAAATGGCCAGCTTTTCAGCGGCGGAAGAATTCCTCGAATTCTTCCAGATCGACTTCGAGCAAGCCGTCGTCAACGTCAACCGGCTGCACATCCTGAAGCGGTTCAACCAGTACCTGCGCGCGACGCCGGGTACCGCCGAGATGGACGACCACACCCTGCACGGCGTGTGCAAGGAACTGCTGGCCAAGGCCTACAGCGACTTCGTCACCTCCACCGCCGCCAGGGAAAAGGTGTTCAAGGTCTTCCAGGACGTCGACGGCACGCAGCACGTGTCGCTGGAAAGCATGCGCACGGCGATGTCCACCCGCGGTTGAGAAGGAAACAGATCATGCATATCGTCGTCTGCATCAAGCAGGTTCCGGACAGCGCGCAGATCCGCGTGCATCCGGTGACCAACACCATCATGCGCCAGGGCGTGCCGGCCATCGTCAATCCCTACGACCTGTTCGCCCTGGAAGAGGCGCTGCGCCTGAAGGACCAGTATGGCGGCCGCGTCACCGTACTGTGCATGGGCCCGCCGCAGGCCGAGGCCGCGTTGCGCAAGGCCATCTCCTTTGGTGCCGATGACGCCATCCTGGTGACCGACCGCGCCTTCGCCGGCTCCGACACCCTGGCCACCAGCTTCGCGCTCGCCTCCGCGATCCGGAAGATCCAGGAAGACATGCCGGTGGACATCGTGTTCGCCGGCAAGCAGACCATCGACGGCGACACCGCCCAGGTCGGCCCCGGCATCGCCAAGCGGCTCGACCTGCAGCTGCTGACCTACGTCTCGCAGATCGTCGACCTCGACCTGGACCAGCGCGAGATCACCCTGCACCGGCGCGCCGAGGGCGGCGTGCAGGTGCTGAAGACCCAATTGCCCTGCCTGATCACCATGCTCGAGGGCAGCAACGAGATGCGCTTCGCGACCATGAGCAACATGTTCCGCGCCGCCCGCTACCCGCTGAAGCAGTGGGACAAGGACGCCGCCGGCATCGAGGACGTGGCGAAGATCGGGCTGAAGGGCTCGCCCACCATCGTCAGCAAGGTGTTCGCGCCGCAGGCCAAGTCGCAGCGCGCCGAGATCATCGACTGCGAAAGCCGCGAGCCGAAGGACCTCGCCGTCACCCTGCTGGCGAAGATGTTCACCAAGTATCCGAACCTGGCCGAGGACATCGGCCAGGCCCGCGCCTAAAGGACCGAGTCATGAGCGAAACAACCGAACAGAAAAAACCCGCCGGGCGGCGCAAATTCGAACTCGACCCGCGCCTGGCGTCGTACAAGGGCGTGTGGGTGTTCGTCGAGCACGAGCGCGGCGTCGCCCACCCCGTCTCCTGGGAGCTGATGGGCGAAGGCCGCAAGCTCGCCGACAAGCTCGGCGTGCCGCTGGCCGGCGTGGTGATGGGGGCGCCCGGCATCCAGACGCGGCGCTTCTGCCAGGAGGCGTTCCACTACGGCGCCGACCTCTGCTACCTGATGGAAGACCCGCTGCTGGCCGACTACCGCAACCAGCCGTTCACCAAAGGGCTGACCGATCTGGTCAACGCCTACGAGCCGGAGATCCTGCTGCTCGGCGCCACCACGCTCGGCCGCGACCTCGCCGGCAGCGTCGCCACCACGCTGCAGACGGGCCTCACCGCCGACTGCACCGAGCTCAACATCGACATGG
>JAJYXA010000502.1 GCA_021791235.1 Pseudomonadota bacterium | reverse complement strand
GCCCGAATTCGTGCGCAGCGAAGTCGCGCGCGGCCGCGCCATCATCCCCAACAACATCAACCACCCGGAATCCGAGCCGATGATCATCGGCCGCAACTTCCTGGTGAAGATCAACGCCAACATCGGCAACTCCGCGTTGGGTTCCTCGATCCAGGAAGAAGTCGAGAAGATGACCTGGGCGATCCGCTGGGGCGGCGACACCGTGATGGACCTGTCGACCGGCAAGAACATCCACGAGACGCGCGAGTGGATCATCCGCAACTCGCCGGTGCCGATCGGCACCGTGCCGATCTACCAGGCACTGGAGAAGGTCGACGGCAAGGCCGAGGAGCTGACCTGGGAAATGTTCCGCGACACGCTGATCGAACAGGCCGAGCAGGGCGTCGACTACTTCACCATCCATGCCGGCGTCCTGCTGCGCTACGTGCCGATGACCGCCAACCGCATGACCGGGATCGTGTCGCGCGGCGGCTCGATCATGGCGAAGTGGTGCCTCGCGCACCACAAGGAAAGCTTCCTCTACACCCACTTCGAGGACATCTGCGAAATCATGAAGGCCTACGACGTGGCCTTTTCGCTCGGCGACGGCCTGCGTCCTGGATCTATTTATGATGCCAACGACGAAGCGCAATTGAGCGAGCTGCGCACGCTCGGCGAACTCACGCAGGTCGCCTGGAAGCACGACGTGCAGGTGATGATCGAGGGCCCCGGCCACGTGCCGATGCAGCTGATCAAGGAGAACATGGACATCCAGCTGGAGTCCTGCTCCGAGGCGCCGTTCTACACGCTCGGCCCGCTCACCACCGACATCGCCCCCGGCTACGACCACATCACCTCGGGAATCGGCGCCGCGATGATCGGCTGGTACGGCACCGCGATGCTGTGCTACGTGACGCCCAAGGAACACCTCGGCCTGCCGGACAAGGACGATGTGAAAGAGGGCATCATCACCTACAAGCTTGCTGCGCACGCCGCCGACCTGGCGAAGGGCCATCCGGGCGCGCAGATCCGCGACAACGCCTTGTCCAAGGCGCGGTTCGAATTCCGCTGGGACGACCAGTTCAACCTCGGCCTCGACCCCGACAAGGCGAAGTCCTTCCACGACGAGACCCTGCCCAAGGAATCGGCCAAGGTCGCGCACTTCTGCTCGATGTGCGGCCCGCACTTCTGCTCGATGAAGATCACCCAGGACGTGCGTGAGTACGCAGCGAAGGAAGGCTTGAATGAAGCCGACGCGCTGGCCAAGGGCATGGAGGTGAAGGCGGTGGAGTTCGTGAAGCAGGGCGCCGAGGTGTACCGTAAAATCTGACGCCTTGTTCCTTTACCGGCGTTGAATGTGCGCAGCACGCTTCTCGGATGGATCTTCCGGCTTGCCGGCATGCTGGCTTTTCTGGGCAGCGCGCTGGCGGCCGCGGCGCCCCTGTCGGCAGTCCTCGATCATGAGTCGGGCATCGGCCGGTCGACGGCGTTCCTGAAAGAGCAGCAAGGCCGGCTCACCCTGCCGGATGTGATCGCGGCCTATCAGGCCGGGCGGTTTTCCCCGGGTGACAGCCCGGTCCTGAATTTCGGTATCGGCTCGAAACCCGCCTGGATCCATTTTGCAGTGGACAACCCGATCGCGACGCCGCTGCAGAAAGTCCTCTCCATCGAAACGTCCTGGCTCGACCGGGTGGACGTCTATGTCCAGTATCGGGGCAGAACGGTCGCGACCTTTCGGGTCGGCGACACGCTGCCCTTCGCACAGCGACCCATCAAGAGCCGTTACTTCGTGTTCGACCACGCGTTCGATCCCGGGATAAGCGACGTATTCATCCGTGTGGAGACGCCCGACCCCATGGTCGTCCCCCTCTACCTGCTGAACCCGGAGACCTCGCGACTCAGGCAAATGCAGCAGGAGCTCAGCTACGGTATCGTTTACGGCTTCCTGCTCGCCCTGATGGCCTACAACGCCATTCTTTTCGCCAGCCTGCGCAGTTCGCGCTACCTGTTTTACGCGCTCTACCTGGCGATGTTCGTCGCCATGAACGTCGCCTACACCGGCCATGGCTTCGCCTGGCTCTGGCCGGATTCGATGCACTGGCAGCAATGGTCCAATCCGGTCCTGATGTTCCTGTATGGCGCCAGCGGCCTCGTGTTCGCCATTCGCTTCCTTGATCTGCGGGTGGTTTTCCCGCGGGTGCGCAAGGCGGTCATCGGCTTTTGCGCCATATTCGGCACCCTGCTGGCGGCCGCCATCCTGCTGGGCAATCAGAAATATGCGCTGCTGGCTGCGTTCAGCTTCGCGTTCCTGTTCAGCATCGTCATGCTGGCGCTGGGCGTCATCTCGGTCCGCGCAGGCCAGAAGCCGGCGAAGTATTTCCTCATCGCCGCCCTCACGGCCATGGTGGGTGCCCTGTTGACGACCCTGGCGGTGTGGGGCTTCATCCCGCACAACGTCTGGACCTTCCGTGCGGTGGAGGTCGGCATGCTGTTCGACGCCACGCTGCTTGCCCTGGCGCTGGCCTACCAGCTGCGCATGGGTCAGGAAGAAAGGCTGCGTGCCGAGCGGCTGGCGCAAATGGATCCGCTCACAGGCTTGAACAACCGACGCGCCTTCTACGACAAGACAGGCCCCTTGTGGAGCCACGCGATCCGCCACGGGCACCCCACGTCGGTCATGCTGCTCGACATCGACCTGTTCAAGCGGATCAACGACACCTACGGCCACGCGCATGGCGACGAGGTACTGAACGCGACGGCAGCCATCCTCAGGCAATCCATCCGGCTGGGCGATGTCCTCGCTCGCTGGGGAGGGGAGGAATTCATCGTGTTCCTGCCTGAAACCGATCAGACCGAAGCGACGATCCTGGCGGAGCGGCTGCGCGCCGCGATCGCGGGCATGCGCGTTCCGCACGGAACGGGCGCGAGCGCCGTGACGGCAAGTTTCGGCATCGCCCAGAAGGAACGCGCCCACCTCACGCTCGACGATCTGATTGCATCCGCCGATGAGTGTCTTTACCAGTCCAAGCAGCAGGGCAGGAACCGGGTGACCGCCGCGCTGGTCTGACAGTCCGCCTGTGCAACGGCGCGGATGGCGAGCAAAGAGGCGTCATCCGCCCTGCGTATAATCTGCCGGCGCGTCAGACGGACGCGTTTTTTTTCATGTTCAAGGCCTTGTCATGACCGATCACATCATCCTGCTGCACGCCCTCATCCTCGGCATCGTCGAGGGGCTGACCGAGTTCCTGCCCGTATCCAGCACGGGACATCTGATCCTGGTCGGGCAGCTGCTCAACTTCAACGACGACAAGGGCAAGGTGTTCGAAATCGCGATCCAGTTCGCGGCGATCCTGGCGGTGGTGTGGGAATACCGGGCGCGCCTCGGGCACGCGCTGGTCAGCGTGACGACCGAGCCGGCCTCGCGGCGGCTGGCGGCCAACCTGATCGTGGCCTTCCTGCCCGCGGCGATTCTGGGCTTCCTGTTCATCAAGCAGATCAAGCATTACCTGTTCAATCCGATCGTCGTCGCCTCGGCACTGATCATCGGCGGCGTGCTCATCCTGTGGGCGGAGCGCCGCAAGCACGTCATCCGTGCGGAAACGGTCGACGACATGACCTGGCGCGATGCGCTGAAAGTGGGCTTCGCGCAGGCGCTGGCGATGATTCCCGGCACCTCGCGTTCGGGCGCGACCATCATCGGCGGCCTGTTCTTCGGCCTGTCGCGCAAGACGGCGGCGGAGTTCTCGTTCTTCCTGGCGATCCCGACCATGTTCGCCGCGACCTTTTATGACGTCTACAAGAACTGGCAGCTTTTCAGCGCGGATGATATCGGCATGTTCGCAGTGGGCAGCGCGGCTTCGTTCATCTGTGCGCTGCTGGCGGTGCGCGGGCTGATCCGCTTCATCAGCCGCCACGATTTCACCGTGTTTGCGTGGTACCGCATCGTGTTCGGCGTGCTGGTGCTGCTGTCGGCCTACATGGGCTGGGTGGACTGGGGCACGGCGGCCTAGCCTGCCTTCGGCGGGCGCTTGTCGAGTTTGCGCTGCAGGGTGCGGCGGTGCATCTTCAGCGCGCGTGCAGTGGCGGAGATGTTGCCGTCGTGTTCGTTCAGCACTTTCTGGATGTGTTCCCATTCCAGCCGCGCCACGGATAGCGGTTCGGGGCTGACTTCGAGCGCGGCATCGGGCTGGTCGCGCAGCAGCGCGGCGAGGATCTCGTCGGCGTCCGCCGGTTTCGCCAGGTAATGCCGTGCGCCGAGGCGCACCGCCTCCACTGCGGTGGCGATGCTGGCGTAACCGGTGAGCACGACGATGGCGGGGGCGGGCGTGCGCGCGGCGAGCGCGGCGACGACCGTGAGCCCGGATTCGCCGGGCAGCTTCAGGTCGACGATCGCGTGGCTGGGGCCGAAGGCTGCGGCCACGGTCCGGGCTTCGGCCGCGTCGTGCGCCACGGCAACCTCGACACCGCGCTTGTTCATGGCGCGCGACAAGGCCGAAGCAAAATCGACGTCGTCCTCGACGATCAGCAGTTTCATGTTCATACGGAGGGTTTCCAGGGCAGGGTGATGCGCACGCGGGTGCCGCCGCCGTCGCGCTCGGCCAGGGTCAGGCTGCCGCCCAGCCGCTCCAGCGTGGCGTGGGTGAGCGCGAGGCCCATGCCCCAGCCGCGCCCCGGCTTGCCGCTGAACAGCACGCGCCCCGCCTGCGCCTTCTGTTCGGGCGTAAAGCCGGGGCCGCGATCCGCGATGTCGATCGTCAGCGCTTCCTGGCCGGTTGCGGCCTCGAACGCGACGGCGCGGGGGGACACGTCGGCCGCATTGTTCAGCACATTCAGGATCGCCTGCTCCAGTCCCTCGGGCGGGGTGAAGGTGCGTCGATCCGCGGGCAACGTGGACGCGATCTGTGCCTCGGGGCGCAGCACCTGCCAGCGCTCGATCAGCGCGGCGAGCCAGGCGTCGAGGGGCAGTGATGCGGGCGACGTGTCCTGTGCGCGTGCGGCAAGCTGGGTGAGGATCAGCTTGCAGGCCTGTGCCTGCTTTTCGAGCAGCTGGCAGTCGGCGCCGATGTCGGGATCGTTGGCGAATTCGCGGGCGAGTTCGTGCGCGGTGGTCTGGATGGTGGCGAGCGGGGTGGCGAGTTCGTGCGCGGCCAGCGCGGCCTGGGTGCCGAGCGCGACGATGCGTTCGTCGCGCAGCTGTTTTTCGCGCAGGGCGGCCAGTTCCTGGTCGCGCGCGCGCAAGGCGGCGTGCATGCGGGTGACGAAAAAGGCGATCAGCCCGGCGCTGATGAGGAAGTTGAACCACATGCCGGCCAGATGCATGCCGTAGGCGGCGACCGGGTCGGCTATCGCCAGCGGCCGGAAATAAAGCAGCAGCAGGCCATAGAAGCCCCCGGCCACCGCCGCCAGCAGCCAGACCCAGCACGGGCGCAGGCTGATCGCGGCGATGACGACCGGCATCAGCATCAGCGAGACGAAGGGATTGGTCACGCCGCCGCTGAAAAACACCAGCACCGCAAACGCGGTGAGGTCGGCCAGCAGGTGCGCCAGAAATTCCATCTGCGTGGCGGGCATGTCCAGCCGCAGCCGCCATGCGGTGGTGAGCGAAAACAGCCCCATGAGCAGCAGCACTGCGCCCATCGGCAGCAGCGGCATCGGGATATGGAGGCCCCAGTCGAGCCAGGCGATGCCGGCTGCCCAGCCGGCGATCAGCGATACGCGCACCGCCAGCAAACGCCCCAGCAGGGCGCGGGCGGGCAGGGTGGACAGCAGGGTGGAGTCGGTCGCGGACGACATGGCCGCCATTGTAATGCCCGTGCCGCCGCGTGTTGCGGGCTGCGACAATTTGTCCAATTGTGCGCATTGCGTGTCCCGCCTAAAGTGCAAGGGCGCTTTACCGCGCATGGACCCAATTCTCTCCCGCCTGCCCGGCGGGATTTTTTTGGCCGCCGCTGCCAGAGCCGGCGGAATGGAAAAAGCCCCGTGCATTGCACACGGGGCTTGGCTTCGGGGGCGTGGTTGCCGCCGCAATGCCTAGAACCGATAGTTCAGGCCGGCATAGATCGAGCGGCCGGGGCCGGGGACGGCGATGCCCCAGGGGATCCCGTTGACCGACATCGTCGTGCCCTGCCCGACATAGGCGCCACCCAGCGGCAGTGCATAGCCCTTGTCGAACAGGTTGTCGATGCCGACGTCCAGGC
>JAJYXA010000396.1 GCA_021791235.1 Pseudomonadota bacterium | reverse complement strand
CAGCAGTTCAGTCCTATTCGCGTCTCGCGCTTCACCGCCATCGAGCAGCCTCAGCATCGTAGTCCAGCGCGCGCGCTGGTTCGCCACGGTCTTCGGCGCGGCGAGGCCTTGTCGGCGCAGTTCGGCGGCGCGGCTGACGAGGCGGAATTTCGCGTCCTCCAACTGCGGCGGCAGGCGCCACGACAGTTCGTCGGGCGCGGGGGCGATGCGCTCGGGGTCGAGCGGGAATTTGTGGAAGCCCCATTTCGCGCCCATCCAGCATTCGAGCAGCACGCGGTCGTCGTCGACCGTGCACAGCTCGCCCGTGGGCGCGGCGAGTTTGGCGTCGCCGGGCAGCGGACCGTAGGCGCGCGGGTCCTGCTTCCATCTTGAAAAATCCCGATTGGGCGGCGCGCCGTAGTTGGCTTCGAGCGCGCGCCAGATGGCGATGAAGGCCTGAAAGTCGCGCTGGTATTCCGGGTTGCGGCGCAGAAATTCCCAGGCCCACTGATCGCGCGTGAGGCCGGCGCAGTAGGCGTAGGGATCAGCGTCCATCTCAGATCGGCAGGAACACCATGCTGGCGGCGTTGACCACGCCGAAGCGGATGGCGCGGTTGCTCTTGTCCTCGATGATCTTCGCCAGCGTGTCCTGGATGCCGATGAGCTTGCCGAATTCGCGCTCGAAGCTGAGGTTGGCCACGCCGTTGCCGTCGAAGCCGTTGGAGAGCAGCAGGGGCTTGCCGTGCAGATTTTTGGCGGTGGCGAGTTTCCACGCCACGGCCTCGGTATTGCGCGCGGCGTTGTAAAACTTCTGGGCGTCCACGTCGGAGAGCAGATAGAACTCGGTCTGGTGGTTGAATGCCGCCATATGCATGACCAGCAGCCCGTTCATCAGCGCCTTCACCCGGTCGCCCGCGTAATCATCGCGCCAGGCATCGAGCAGGGTGGTCTCCCAGGCGAGATTTCTTTGCGATGACAAATGCCAGTAGGGCAGCGGTTTGAACAACGCCGCGGTCGCCTCCTCGGCACTGGCAAAACCGGATTTGCGCCATTCGGCGGGGTTGCGGCGATAGAACTTGAGCGTCAGCGTTTTGAGGACGCCAATGACTTCCTGCTGGTGGATTTCGACCACCGTGTCGACATCGCTTTTGGCCAGATCCTTGAGGCTGAAAGTGCGCATGCTGTTGCTGCCGTCCTCGCGCTGGATCGGCCGGCCGGGGGCGCAGGCGCAGCAGCGCACAGGTCAGCATGCAGGCGATCGGGACAGCGATGCGGTTCACGAAGAGCAGCTTACCTCAATCTTCCTGGCCCAGTCAGGCGGCTCGGCGGCGTAGGCTTCGTATTCCGGCTGTTCGTCGAACGGGTGCATCAACAATCGATGCAGGCGCTCGACCTCGCTGTAGTCGCGATGGTCGGCCGCGCGGCGGATGGCGATCTCGGCTAGATGGTTGCGCAGGATGTATTTGGGATTGACGCGCCGCATCGCTGCGCTACGCTCGGCATCGCTCGAACCCAGCTGGCGCAGTGCGGTGGCGTAGCGCGCCGCCCAGGCGTTGAAGGCGGCGTGGTCGAGGAAGAGGTCGCGTAGTGGCGCGTTGGCGGCGTCGGGACGGCTGTCGAAGCCGCACAGGCGGCGCAGGAAGATCGTGTAGTCGACGCGGTTCTGCGCCAGCAGTTGCAGCGCATCCATGACGAGGGGCACGGTCTCGCCGCCGGCTGGCAGGCCGAACTTGGCAGCCATGCGTTCGAGGTAGGCGCGGCCGAATGTCTGCGGGTATTCGCCGATCGCCTGCGAGGCGGTCTCCACCGACATCAGCGGCACCAGCGCCTGTGCGAGCTTGGTGAGGTTCCACGCCGCGACGTCGGGCTGCTGGTCGAAGGCGTAGCGCCCGCCGGTGTCGGAATGGTTGCAGACGAAGCCGGGATCGAATGCGTCGAGAAAACCGAACGGGCCGTAGTCGAGCGTGAGGCCGAGGATGGACATGTTGTCGGTGTTCATCACGCCGTGCGAAAAGCCGACCGCCTGCCACTGCGCCATCAGCTCGGCGGTGGAGTGCGCGACCTGGCGCAGGAATTTGGGGTACGGGTCGGCGAGGGTTTTCAGTTCGGGGTAGTAGCGCGCGATGACGTAGTCGGCCAGATGCCTGATCGGTTCGATCTGGTTGCGGTAGTAGAACACCTCAAAGGAACCGAAGCGCACGAAGCTCGGCGCCAGCCGCGTCACCAGCGCGGCGGTTTCCTCATCCTCGCGGTAGACCGGGCGGTCGCTGCCGACGATGGCGAGCGCGCGGGTGGTGGGGATGCCGAGCGCGTGCATCGCCTCGGAACACAAGAACTCGCGGATGCTCGAACGCAGCACGGCGCGGCCGTCGCCGCCGCGCGAGTAGGGGGTGCGGCCGGCGCCCTTCAGCTGCACTTCCCAGCCGATGCCTGCCGCATTCTTCACTTCGCCCAGGAGAATCGCGCGGCCGTCGCCCAGCTGCGGCACGTAATGGCCGAACTGGTGGCCGGCGTAGAGCGCGGCGATCGCGTCCATGCCCGGCAGCAGCCGGTTGCCCGCCAGCGTCGCTATCAGTTCCGGGCGCGTGATTTCACGGGCGTCGAGATCGAGCAGCGCCAGCGCCTCCGGGCTGTGGCAGACGAGGTAAGGGTTGGGAACGGGGGTCGGGCAGACGCGCGAGTAATAGGCTTCGGGCAGGCGGGCGAAGCCGTTGTCGAAGGCGAGCGATTCAAGTTTGGCCATGCGGAAATTTTACGGCCTTGTAAGGTTTGCGCGACCCGCCCGACTTCAGGGTTATCCAATAAACGGGAATCCCTCATGAATCGCTTTTCGTCGTGTATCGCACGTGGACTTCACACCCTGGACCTGAGCGGCGCGTGGGTCGGCCTGCTCGGCATCCGCCTGCTGCTGGCGTACGAATTCGGCGTGGCCGGACTGGAAAAACTGCGCGGCGACAACTGGTTCGCCGACATCCAGGGCGATTTTCCGTTTCCCTTCGGCATGGTGCCGGCCGACATCAGCTGGCTGCTCGCCACCTGGACCGAGCTCATCGCCGCGGCGGCGCTGGTCGTCGGCCTGGGCACCCGCTTCTGGGCGGTGTCGCTGCTCATCCTTGACCTCGTCGCCTGGGTGACGGTGCATGGCGGCAACGGCTACAACGTGTGCGACAACGGCTACAAATTGCCGCTGATGTACCTCGTGATGCTGCTTCCGCTGGTGCTGTCGGGGCCGGGCAGGCTGTCGATCGACCACTGGCTGCGCAGCCGCGTCTAGCGGTACAACTGGACCGCGAAGCCGTTCTGTTCCCATTCGGCTGACCCCTGCCAGCCGGCGTTTTTCGCAATGGCGCTGAATTCGTCGCGGCGGAACTTGTAGGAATGCTCGGTGTGCAGCGTCTCGCCCAGCGCGAAATGAAAGCGCTGGCCGGCGACGCTCACGTCCTGTTCGGCGAGGCTGACGAGATGCATTTCGATGCGGCCTGCCACCGGGTTGTAGAAGGCATAGTGGCGGAATCGCGCCGGATCGAAGTCGGCACCCAGTTCGCGGTTCAGCCGTTCGAGCAGATTCAGGTTGAAGGCGGCGGTGACGCCGGCCGCGTCGTTGTAGGCCGCGTGCAACAGCAGCGGGTCTTTCTTGAGGTCGAAGCCGATGAGCAGCCGGCCGTCGGTGCCGGCCAGTTGGCGAAAGCGGGCAAGCAGGGCGGTGGCAGCGTCGGGCGGGAAGTTGCCGATGCTGGAACCGGGGTAGTAGACGAGCCGCCGGCCGGCCGGCAGATAAGGCGCCGCCGCTTCGAGGTCGTGGAGGAAATCCATGCCCAGCGCGGTGACGGCAAGGTCCGGGTAATCGCGGGAGAGCGGCTCCGCCGCCGCCGCCAGCGAGGCGCCGGCAATGTCCAGGACGACGAGATGGCCGGGGCGCAGGACGTCCAGCAACCGGCGCACCTTGGCGCACTCCCCTGCGCCCGGCTCGACGATGCAATCCACCGGGCCGATGGCGGCTGCGATGTCGGGTAATCGCGATGTCATGAGTGCCTGCTCGGTGCGGCAGAGCGCATATTCGGGCTGCGCGCAGATGGCTTCGAACAGGCGGCAGCCTCGTTCGTCGTAGAAATATTTGGGCGGAATCGACTTGGGGCTGGCCGCCAGCCCCGTCAGCACGTCGACGCGCAGATCGTCGCAATCGACGGGAAGGTTCTTGAAGGTGAACGCCACTCAGACCACGATAGACACATCGCTGCCGGCATCCAGCTGGCCGATTTCCGTCGCCTGCGTGAAGCCGTGCCGGCGGAAGGTTTCCAGCACCGTTTCCCGCGCGGCGGGCGCGCAGCTCACCAGGAGGCCGCCGCTGGTTTGCGGGTCGGTCAGGAGGGCGCGCTGCCAGTCGACGATGCTGCTCAGGCTTGCTTCGTGCCCGTAGCTTGCCCAGTTGCGCTCGCTGGCACCGGTGATGTGGCCGCCTTGCGCCAGTTCGCCCACGCCCGGCAGCAGGGGCAAGCGGGCCAGTTCGACGTGCGCCGCGCATGTCGAGGCGCGCGTGATTTCCAGCAGATGGCCGAGCAGGCCGAACCCGGTGATGTCGGTCATCGCGTGCACGCCGTCGATGGCGGCCAGGTCGGCGCCCGCAGTGTTGAGCTGGGTGGTGGCGGCGATCATCGCCGCATATTGGTCGGGGCTGAGCAGGCCCTTCTTCAGCGCGGCGCTGTAGATGCCGACGCCCAGCGGCTTGCCGAGGATCAGCAGGTCGCCGGCCTGGCCGCCGGCGTTCTGCTTGACCTTGCGCGGATCGACCACGCCGATGCCGACCAAGCCGTAGATCGGCTCGGGCGCGTCGATGGAATGGCCGCCGGCGATGGGGATGCCGGCCTGCTTGCAGACCGCCTCGCCGCCGGCGAGGATCTGCCGGATGACCTCGTTGGGTAGCTTGCCGATCGGCATGCCGACGATGGCCAGCGCGAACAGCGGCCGCCCGCCCATGGCGTAGACGTCGGACAGCGCATTGGTGGCGGCGATGCGGCCGAACTCGAACGGGTCGTCGACGATGGGCATGAAGAAATCGGTGGTCGCCACGATGGCCTGTTCGTCGTTCAGGCGGTAGACCGCGGCGTCGTCGCCGTGCTCGATGCCGACCAGCAGATCGGGATGGGCTGCCGCCAGGTGCGACGCGAAGGGGGTATCGGACAGGATGTCGCGCAATACCGAGGGGGCGATCTTGCAGCCGCAGCCGCCGCCGTGGGAGAACTGGGTCAGCCGGATGGGGGGGGCGAGGAGGGGATCGTTCATGGTCGAATTCATTTGTCTGGAATGGGCGCCTGGAATGCATGGGCTACAGTGCTTTATATAACATGAACCCATAACATGAACCGAACCCGACCCGTCAGCGGCTACACCGCAGACCAGTTCATCGACCGGCTGGCGCAGGCGCGCGGGCGCCTGCGCGCGCTGATCGATTGCCTCCCGGCCGACGGCTGGCTGGGGCCGCGCGCCGAACACCTGAATTCGCCGCTATGGGAATACGGGCATATCGTCTGGTTTCAGGAGCGCTGGTGCCTGCGGGCGCAGCCTGGCGGCGGTTTCGCGGACAGCCTGCTGGACGGGGCCGATGTCCTGTACGACTCTTCCAGCGTGCCGCACGACACGCGCTGGAACCTGCCCTTGCTGGAACCCGCGGCGGTCGACGACTATGCGGTCCGCGTGGCCGACGCCGTGGCCGCCCGCCTGCGCAGCGGATTCAGTAACGCGCTCGCGTATTTCGCCGAATTGAGTCTCTATCACGAGTTGATGCACATCGAGGCCTGGTGGATGGCGTTCCAGGACCTGGGCTACGCGCCGCCAGCCCGCCCCGATGTGGCGGATATGCTGCCCAGCCGGCGGCTGGCACTGGCCGCGGGCGACGTGGCACTCGGCAGCGGGGCGGACGACGGCTTCATTTTCGACAACGAGAAGTGGCGCCACCCGCTGCCGGTCGCGGCGTTCGACATCGATGCAGGCCCGGTGTCGGAAACGGCTTTTGCGGGATTCGTCGAGGCGGGCGGGTATCGACGCAAGGCGGGGTGGTCGGATGACGGCTGGGCCTGGCAGCAGGCCGCAGGCGCCCATCATCCCGTCTATTGGCGGCAGGAAAACGGCAGTTGGCAGGTGCGCCGCTTCGACTGCTGGCTGCCCATCCGTGCGGACCGGCCCATGCTGCATGTGAACCGCTTCGAGGCCGAGGCCT
>JAJYXA010000487.1 GCA_021791235.1 Pseudomonadota bacterium | reverse complement strand
GACTTCGCCAGTCCTGTTTCAGGACTCGGCAGCAAGATGGGCATCGATGCCACCAACAAGTGGCCCGGAGAAACCGCACGTGAGTGGGGCACGCCGATCGTGATGGAGGCGGCGGTGAAAGCGAAAATTGACGCCCTGTGGCCGGAGCTTGGCTTGTAGGACCGCAACCATGACAGATCAGGCCCCGGGCAGGCGCACCTGCCTCTATACCGCAGAACAGCTCGACACCATTGTCGACGATATGGCCCGCCAGGCTGCCGGCCTGCTGACGGGGCGGACGCGCGTGGTGATTGTCGGCATCCTGCGGCGCGGCGCCCCCCTGGCCGACAAGCTGCAGGCGCGCCTGCGGGAGACCTACGGCCTTGCGGACTGCGTACGGCTTGACCTGCAGATCAAGCGCTACGCGGACGACCTCACGCTGCTCTATCCGGAAACCCGCCTGACCGAAAATCCGGCTCACGCCAGCCTCGACCTGGCCGGCTACACGGTACTGGTGGTGGATGACGTGATGTATCGTGGCCACTCCATGCTGCGGGCCGTGGAATATCTGGCCCGCAGACAACCGGACGAGATCCGTACCGTGGTGCTGGTGGACCGCGGCGCGGCGAAACTGCCAGTGCGCACCGACATCGTCGGCGTCCGTCTCGATGTGGCACCGTCGAACATCATCGAATGCAACGTCCCGCCTTACGAAAACAGCTTCAGGATCGATCTGCTGCAACCCGAGTAGCATGCCGTCCGAAGGGATGAACTATCATGCGGATCGTGATTCATAGTGACCCATTCAACTTTCAGGAGAAGCATCATGAATAAATCCATGTTGACGGGTGTGATTGCAGGGGCCGTTGCCGTGACGGCGATCGGCGGCATCGCAGGCTACAAAGCCCTGAATCCGAAACCTGAATTTGCCGAGGTCCTCGCAGTCAAGCCGGTGACCGAAACCAGCAAAACGCCCCGGCAGGTGTGCCACGACGTGGTCGTCAACGAACAGGCGCCGGTCAAGGACACCAACCGCATCGCCGGCACCGCGATCGGCGCGCTTGCAGGCGGTCTGCTCGGCCACCAGATCGGCGGCGGCACCGGGCGCACCCTGGCCACCGTCGGCGGCGCAGCAGCGGGCGGCTATGCCGGCAACCAGGTGCAGAAGAACATGCAGGAGAAGGACACCGTCAGCCGCACCGAAACGCGCTGCAAGACGGTCTACGAATCACACACCAAAACGATCGGCTATGACGTGCGCTATCGTCTCGGCAAGGAAGAAAGCCTGGTGCGCATGGATCATCCGCCCGGCTCGCGCATCCCGGTGAAGGACGGCAAACTGGAGCTCGACGCCCCCGCGGCACCCTGAGCGCGTCAGCCGGGGCGGCGCGGCCAGGCGGTCAGCGTCGACTCCCAGTCGTCCGGCGGGGCGGTTTGCCCCAGCCGCACGATGCGCCCCACCTCGTTCTCGTACCACCCGTGATCCAGCTGGTTGGGCTCGGCTTCGTAGCCCCACCAGGTGCCGTCCGCGTCCTGCGCCAGCCACCTCGCCCACGCAGGCACCTTATCGAACATCATGCCCGTCCCCACGAACCGCATGGCTCCCTGCCTGGACCCACTCCAGCAAGGCGCGCTGCGCCGCCTCGCTGCGGCTGGCGTTGGCATGGTTCACCAGCATGACGAAGCTGACGCGCCGGCCGCTGGCTGCGTCCACATAACCCGCCAGCGCGCTGACATCACGCAGGGTCCCGGTCTTAAGGTGCGCGTGGCCGGCGAGGGCGCTGCCGTTGAAGCGTCGCTTCAGGGTGCCGTCACTGGCGACGATCGGCAAGGCCGATTCGAATTCGGCAAACAGCGGGCCCTGGTAGGCCGCACGCAACAGTTGAGTCAGTGCGCCCGCACTGATGCGCTCGATGCGCGACAGACCGGCGCCGTTTTCCAGCACCAGTTTCCGGGTTGAAATCCCGCTTTGCGCCAGGTCCTCGCGAACCGCGCGGGCGCCCTTGTCCAGCGTCGCCGGCGCGCCATACGCTTCCGCGCCCAGCGTCAGGAACAGGTTGCGCGCCATCAGGTTGTTGGAATACTTGTTGAGACGGATGAGTGCGGCGGTCAGCGGTTCCGAAGCAAACTTCAAGAGCGGCTCGGAGGCCGGCGCGGTTCCTGCCACGGTCGCGCCACTCAGGGTGCCGCCGGACTCCGCCCACAGCCCGCGAAAAATAAGATCGAACGTGGCGGCGGGCGCGAACAGGTTGAGCGAGAGGGGCTGTTCGCCGCAGCCGCGCGGGTAGTGTCCGCTCAACACCACCGTATTGCGATCCGCCTCCGGCACGGCGGGCGCGATCGCATCCTTCCAGCCGTTGCACGCTGCACCGTCGTCCAGCACCAGCTGCGAAGTCAGCGCCACACCGGGCAACGCGATGTCCGGCACGATCATCACCCGCTGCCCGTCCGGCTTCAGGCGCAGCGTCGTCGCGTTGAAATTGGCGACCAATGCGCCCGGCGTCGCGTTGTACAAGGCCAGCGGCTCGCCATCGAATGCACCGGGATCGGTCGGCGGCACATCGAAATCGCTGGTATCGAGTACCAGATTGCCATGGATCTGGCGGATCCCGCGTGCGCGCAATTCGCGCTGCAGCAGCCACATCCGTTCCAGCGTCAAGCCGGGATCCCCGTGTCCCTTGATGACGAGATTCCCGTTCAGCACGCCGTCCGCGATCGTGCCGTCCGCCCAGACGTCGGTCGTCCACACATACCCCGGCCCCAGCTGGTTCAGTGCCGCAAAACTTGTCACCAGCTTCATCACCGATGCCGGATTGAGTGCCGCATCGGCGTTGTGGCTGAGCAGCGGCGCGTCCGCATCGAGCGGCTGCACCACCACGGCCACATGGTCGAGCGGGATCCCGGCCTGCTTCAGCGCCGCAGTGAACGCATCGGGAAGCGCTGCGGCATGGGCGGATGCGACAAGGCCTGCGATCAGCAGGCGGATGAAAAAACGAAAGGCGAGGCGCGCAAACGGCATGCCGCCATTATGCCGAATTCTGCCGCGCGCCTTGCTCGAACCGGGTGGCTAGGCGCGTTACAGCGACTGCCGGATGGCCAGCACCGCCTGATTGCGCAGGGATTTGAGCAGGGACAGCTCTTTCTCGGGAATCGTGATGTCGCCGGCGTGCGGCCGGTCGGCATAGATCAGACCGACCGGCTTGCCTTTCACGATGATGGGGAACAACACGAAGGTGCGCGCCGCGACATGCTGGCGATACCATGCCGGAATCCGCGTCGCGATCTTGGGGTCGTCGATGTCGGAGATGAGGATGTCGGCGTTGTTCTGCAAGGCGACCAGGAATACGTCCGGCTGGCCCGCCAGGGGAAAATCGAAGGCCTTGGCAATCGCCTGCACGTCTTCGCCAAAACCGAACTTGCCGCATATCGCGTTGCGGCGGCCATCCTTGATGCACAGCAGCACATGCCCGAAACCCATGCCGGTATACATGGCCTCGAGGATCATGCGCAGGATATCGTTGATGGAAATGGTGTCGTCGATCAGCGAGTTGCTGACATCCTGCAGACCCGATGCCAGGATGGATTGAACCTCCTCGGGCGTGCGCGGCACCGTGCCGCCACTATCACCCGTGGCCGGCTCGCTGGCCGGCGCGTGCTGATGCAGCACACTGGCGTCCAGCTCAGCCATGGCATCGGACGTGCTGCCCTGCAGTGTGCCTGCGTTCGCATCCTGCGCGGACGCCGCACCCGGCGCCGCCATGCCCGCCCATTTCGACGCCTGCCTGGCAAAATCGCTGTGCTTCAGGTTGACATTCACCACCAGCGCGAACTGGGCGATGTCCTGCATCGATTTTTCCATCACCCCGGACAACTGCTCCGCCGTTACCGGCACGGTGTCACCGAAGCGCGCCGTCAGTTTGGCCAGCGCCTTGCTGCGATCCGCATCCGGCGTATCCAGGATGACCTCGCACAATTCGTTGGAGAATCCTGCCAGCGCGCGCAGCCGGTCGACGTTGCTCGAGGATTTCCTGATCTTCCCGTCCGGCAGTTTCTTCATGCTCTGCACCAGCTGGTCCGGAAAGCCCCAGCTGCGGGCGATGCCAATGCCCAGGTTCTCGAACGACACGCCCAGCACTTCGGTCGAAACCCGGGTATCGCCCAGACCTTCGGCCTCGACGCGCTGCCGGATGAGCGCCGTTTCCTCGGGGAAATAGAACATCGCCAGCATGCGCCCCAGCTTGTGCAGCATGGCACCGATGAACGCCTCCTCCACATCCTTCACCTGCGCCCTGCCCGCCATCTCGCGTGCCAGCATGCCGGCGTACAGCACCTTGACGAATTCCTCCTTCAGCTGCTGTGCGTGCGCCTTGTTTTCCAGGTTGTCGAACAGGATCAGGCTCAGCGCGATCGAGCGCACCGCGTCGAATCCGAGGATCACCACCGCACGCGAAATGGTGCTGATCGAACCGCCGCCGACCTGGTTGTAGAACGCGACATTGGCCAGCTTCAACAGCTTGTTGGTGAGCGCAAAGTCCTTGAGGATATGGTTGGAGAGCTCGTTGACGCCCTCGCGGTCGGACGAGGCGATACGGTTGATGTCGCCGATGGCTTCCGAGAGGGCCGGGAAATCGCTCTCGGCCTGCATCCGCCGCAGCAGGATATCCAGCGCGTTCTGCCTGGCCTCGCTACTCGGCTCGATCTGCTCGTTACGCTGCATCATGGTTGAACCGCATCATTCCCGGCGGCCTGTTCTTGTCGTGGTTGAGGCGGGGCGGCGGCGGAGTCGGTTCGCTTCACCCGAGATCCTGTACATACCAGTCCATCGCCTCGGCCAGGCCTTCTCCGATATGGTGTGTGGGCTCGTACCCCAGGCGCGCGTGCGCCTTGGAAATGTCGGCCAGCGAATGGCGCACGTCGCCGGCACGGAAGTCGCGGTAAACCGGCTTGAAGTCGGCGAGATGGGGATACTTCGGTTCGAGCAGCGAGCGAATGGCCTCGAACAGCTGATTCAGCGTGGTGCGGTCGCCGACCGCAACGTTGTAGACCTGGTTGGCCGCGTCCGCATGCGGGCTGGTGGCGGCGAGCAGGTTGGCCTGGATGACGTTGTCGATGTAGCAGAAGTCGCGGCTGGTTTCGCCGTCGCCGTTGATGTACACCGGCTCGTTGCGAATCATGCTGGCGACCCATTTCGGCACCACGGCCGCATAGGCGCCCTGCGGATCCTGGCGGCGGCCGAAGATGTTGAAGTAGCGCAGGCCGATCGATTCCATGCCGTAGCAGCGGCCGAACACGTCCGCATACAACTCGTTTACCAGCTTGGTCACCGCATACGGCGACAGCGGCTTGCCGATGACATCCTCGACCTTGGGCAGGCCGGGATGATCGCCATAAGTGGAGGAGGACGCCGCATAGACGAAGCGTTTTACCTTCGCGTCGCGCGCAGCGACCAGCATGTTGAGGAAGCCGGTATTGTTGGCGGCATGGGTGGACAGCGGGTCTTCGATCGAGCGCGGCACCGAACCGAGTGCCGCCTGGTGCAGGACGTAATCGACCCCCTTGCACACGGTATGGCAGGTGATGAGGTCGCGGATGTCGCCGCGCTTGAAGCTGAAGTTTACCCAGCGCTCGGGTCCGACGCTGGCCTGCACCTGCGCCAGGTTTTTCTCGTGGCCGGTGGCGAAGTTGTCGAGGCCGACGACGCGCTGATCGAGCTGCAGCAGGGCTTCCACCAGATTGCAGCCGATGAAGCCGGCGGCGCCGGTGACGAGCCAGGTTTGAGGCCTGGCCTTGAGCGTTTCTTTCAGCGTATCGAACGCGGTCATTACAGCCTCCAGAGCACGAAGCCCGCCGCTTCCACCATGGCCGGATCGTAGGCCGACTTGACGTCGGTGAAGGCGCCGCCTTTCTTCAGCCTGGCGGTGAGGTCGCCGAAGGACTTCTCCAGATACGCGCTGTGCGATACGGCCGCGACGATGGCATCGCATTGCGGCAGGTCATTCCACGCGGTGAGACTGATGCCGTACTCATGCTCGGCCTCCTTCGCTTCGCCGAGCGGGTCGTGCACGTGCACGTCGCAGCCGAAGGACTGCAGTTCGCGGATGACGTCGACCACCTTGGAGTTGCGCAGGTCGGGGCAGTTTTCCTTGAAGGTGAGGCCGAGCACGTTGACCTTGGCGCCCTTCACCTGCACGCCGTTGGCGATCATCTTCTTCACCGTCTCCTGCGC
>JAJYXA010000439.1:2778-6219 GCA_021791235.1 Pseudomonadota bacterium | reverse complement strand
TCGAACGAGCCTTCCCACAACGGCATGCCATGTGACAGCATGCGGCGGCGGTTACGGTGGGCAAAGCTCTCCTCCGCCACGTTGACCAGCTTGAAATAACTGGAGAATCCCCGCACCACCAGTTCCACCTTGGCGGCGGGCATGGCGTCGATCATCGCCATCAATTCGGTGCGGCGCTGCTGGTCTTCCTGCTGCTGAAGTTCAGCAAAGCCACGGCGCAGGGTTTCCACCGCCTCGAACACGTCTTCGCCGGCGAACTGCAGCAGCACCTGGCCGAGCAGGGTGCCCAGCAGCTTGACCTGCGCACGCAGGTGGTCATCCGTCAGGAGGGTTTCGGGTGCATTCATGGGCGGAGAGCGGGGTTATTGCGGCAAAGCCGGCTATTTTCTCATATCGGCGCGCATCACCCAACCGCACGCCGCGCATTGCGGAACATCCGCAGCCACGGGCTCGCGCCGGCCATCCCGTCAGGCCGCCACGACAGCTGCGCCGCGCGGTATACGCGTTCCGGGTGCGGCATCAGGATGCTGAAGCGGCCGTCGGCCGTGGTGAAGCCGGTGAGCCCCCCCGCCGAGCCGTTGGGATTGAGCGGGTAGATTTCGGTCGCGGCGCCGCGATGATCGACGTAGCGCAGCGTCGACAGGGCCTGCGCGGCATGCGCCGCGTCACGGTATACAACCCGCCCTTCGCCGTGCGACACCACGATCGGCATCATCGAACCCGCCATGTCGGCGAAGAAGATCGATGGCGAAGCCTGCACCTCGACCAGAACAAAGCGTGCCTCGAACTGTTCCGACAGGTTGCGCTCGAAACGCGGCCAGGCGGCCGCGCCGGGAATCAGGTCGTGCAGCTGGCTCATCATCTGGCAGCCGTTGCACACGCCGAGCGCAAAGGTGTCGGCGCGTTCGAAGAAGGCGGAAAACGCATCCCGTGCGCGCGGATTGAACAGGATCGACTTGGCCCAGCCGCCGCCCGCGCCCAGCACGTCGCCGTAGCTGAAGCCGCCACAGGCCGCGAGCCCGGTGAAGTCGCCCAGGCGCACCCGGCCGGAGAGGATGTCGCTCATGTGCACGTCGACGGCGGCAAAGCCGGCGGCGTCGAACGCAGCCGCCATCTCGACCTGGCCGTTGACCCCCTGCTCACGCAACACCGCCACCCGCGGGCGCTTTCCGCTGGCAATGAAAGGCGCGGCAATATCGGTATGGCTATCGAAGCTAGGCGCAAAGCGCAGGCCCGGATCGCCGGCATCGGCGTTGCGTGCGAATTCCTGCTCGGCGCACGCCGGGTTGTCGCGCAGCTTTGCCATTTCATAACTGGTGCGCGCCCAAGCACTTTGCAGATCGGTGCGCGCCTCGTCGAGGATCACCCGCTCCTTGCGCAGCACGCGCACGCGGTCCGCCCCATTGGGCTGGCCGACGATGTAGAACTCGCCGCGCAGCCCGGCGTCGAAGAAGGCCTGCATCACCGCCTGGGTGTCGCTGCGGCGGACCTGCAGTACGGCGCCGGCTTCCTCGCTGAACAGCACGCTGAACATTCGCTCGGAGTAACCGCGCGGGTCTTGCATGTCCGGCTCCGGCAGGCCCTCGTCCTCGGCATCGTGGCGGATCTTCTCCGAGCACAGCTCGTCGACGTCCACCTCCACCCCGCAGTGGCCGGCGAAAGCCATCTCGCAGAGGGCGGCGAACAGGCCGCCATCCGAGCGGTCGTGATAGGCAAGCAGCTTGCCCGCGGCGTTCAGTGCCTGCACCGTGTCGAAGAAGGCGCTGAGCGCCGCAGCTGCCGGTGCGTCCGGGCAGCGGTCGCCCATCTGCTTGTAGGCCTGGGCGAAGCTCGATCCGCCGAGCCGGTTCTTGCCCAGCCCCAGATCGATCAGCACGAGATCGGTGTCGCCGGCGTCGGTGCGCAGCTGCGGCGTCAGGTGATGCGTCGCATCGGGCGTGGTGGCGAACGCCGAAATCACCAGCGAGATCGGCGAGGTCACCGACTTCTTCTCGCCGTCGGCCTGCCACACCGTCTTCATGCTCATCGAATCCTTGCCGACCGGAATGCTCACGCCCAGCGCCTGGCAATAATTCGAGACCGCGGAAACGGTATCGAACAGCGCGGCGTCCTCACCGGGGTGGCCGGCCGGCGCCATCCAGTTGGCCGACAGCTTCACGCTGCCCAGACCCTCGACCCGCGCAGCGGCTAGGTTGGTGATCGCCTCGACGACCGCCATGCGCCCCGACGCGGGCGCGTCGATCAGCGCCAGCGGAGCTTTCTCGCCGATGGAGAAGGCCTCGCCCTGCGTAGTCTGGTAGCCCGCCAGCGTGATCGCGCAATCGGCCACCGGCACCTGCCACGGCCCCACGCACTGGTCGCGCGCGGTGAGGCCGCCGACGCTGCGGTCGCCGATGGAAATCAGGAACATCTTCGATGCCACGCCCGGCAATGCCAGCACGCGGTAGACCGCGTCCTTCAGGTCGATGCCGTCGAGCGCCAGTGGCGCAGGCACGGCCGGCTGGTGCGCGACATCGCGCGTCATCTTGGGCGGCTTGCCGAGGATCACATCCAGGCTCACGTCCACCGGCGCATTGTGGAAATGGCTGTCGGTCACCAACAGGTGGTTGTCCTCGGTGGCCTCGCCCAGCACCGCGAACGGACAGCGCTCGCGCTCGCAGATCGCGCGGAACTCGCCGAGACGCTGCGGCGGGATCGCCAGCACGTAGCGTTCCTGCGCCTCGTTGCACCAGATTTCGCGCGGCGACATGCCGGATTCTTCCGACGGCGCAGCGCGCAGCTCGAAGCGGCCGCCGCGGCCGCCGCCGTGCACCAGCTCGGGCAGCGCGTTCGACAGGCCGCCGGCGCCGACGTCGTGGATCGACAGGATGGGGTTGTTGTCGCCGAGTTGCCAGCAACGGTCGATGACTTCCTGCGCGCGCCGCTCCATTTCCGGGTTGCCGCGCTGCACCGAATCGAAATCGAGGTCGGCCGCGTTGGCGCCAGTATCCATCGACGACGCGGCACCGCCGCCGAGGCCGATCAGCATGCCGGGGCCGCCCAGCTGGATCAGCAGCGTGCCGGTAGGCAGCATTTTCTTGTCGACATGGTCGGCGCGGATGCTGCCGACACCGCCCGCCAGCATGATGGGCTTGTGGTAGCCGCGCCGCTGCCCGGCGACCGTTTCTTCAAACGTGCGGAAATAGCCGGCCAGGTTGGGGCGGCCGAATTCGTTGTTGAACGCCGCCGCGCCGATCGGGCCCTCGAGCATGATGGCGAGCGGGGTGACGATGCGCTCGGGTTTGCCGTAGGCGCCCACCTCCCACGGTTGTTCGTAGCCGGGAATGTTGAGGTTCGACACCGAGAATCCGCACAGGCCCGCCTTCGGCTTGGAGCCGATGCCGGTCGCGCCCTCGTCGCGGATCTCGCCGCCGCTGCCGGTGGCCGCGCCGGGAAACGGCG
>JAJYXA010000439.1:0-2768 GCA_021791235.1 Pseudomonadota bacterium | reverse complement strand
CCCTCGATGACGGAGGAGTTGTCCGAATACGCCACCACCGTGCCCTCGGGGTGGGCGGCGTGGGTGTCGCGGATCATGCCGAACAGCGATTTCGCCTGCACTTCGCCGTCGATCACCCAGGCGGCGTTGAATATCTTGTGGCGGCAGTGCTCCGAGTTGGCCTGCGCGAACATCATCAGTTCGACGTCGGTGGGGCTGCGCCCGATGCGGGTGAAGTTGTCGACCAGATACTCGACCTCGTCGTCCGACAGCGCGAGGCCGAGTTCTCGGTTGGCCGCTTCCAGCGCGGCACGGCCACCGGCGATGACGTCGACCGCAGCCAGTTCGCGCGGCGGCACATGCTGAAACAGCGCGTGCGCGGCATTGAGCGAGCTCATCACGGCTTCCGTCATGCGGTCGTGCAGCAGCGGCAACAGCGCCGTCAGCGCCTGGGCCGACAGCGCGGCGCCCTGCGGATCACACAGGCGATACGCCACGCCGCGCTCGATGCGGCGCAACTGGGCAAGGCCGCTGTTTTTCAGAATATCCGTCGCCTTCGACGACCAGGGGGAAATCGTGCCCGGGCGCGGTGTGACCAGAACCTGCACGTCGCTGGCAGAAGGGCTGTCGGCTGGGGTGCCGTAATCCAGCGTCTTGGCCAGCTGTTGCGCAGCCGCCGCATCCAGATCGGCCTCCAGCTCCAGGAAATGCCAGTAGCGCGCGTTCAGTTCGCCCAGCGCAACCCCGAGGCGGCCCGCCTCCTGGTGAATTTTGTCGAGTCGGAAGGCGGACAGCGCGGCACTGCCGGGGAGCGATACGATGGAAGACATGTGCGTCTTTGCAAACAGGGCAAAGACGCTATTTTAGCCGATCGGGGCGCCTCGACGGACGGGCCTGCTGGCGATCGCCGGCCTGCTTTTGCCAGATTTCGAGGCATTCGAGGCCGCAGAAATGGTGGACATAGTCCTGTGCGTCCGCCACCTTGACCGTATCGGCGGGGATTTCCTTCAAACAGACTTCGCAGCTGAAAACCGTGCAGGTATCTTCATCGGTGCAATGCGCCACCAATGCGCCCGCAGGGTTGCGATGACGGGTATCCATGGGACAGTCCTGCAAACATCCGGATACTTGGAAGTGTAGGCCCCCACACTGAGCTTGCAAGGCACCCTTCGGCGGTCGGCCGGGATTTATGCCCTTTAGGGTATTAAGATGCCTCAAACGCCCACTTTCAGGTTTCCGCCGCATGCCGCTCGCACCGCTTTCCCGCGTCTCCCCGCCGCTGTTCATCGCCGCCGACATCCGCGAAATCGACCGGAACTGGGCAGACGCCCATCCCGATCGACCACTGATGGACAGCGCGGGCGCGGCCACGGCCGAGCTGGCGGGCACCCTGGCCAGCGAATCGGGCGACCCGGTCCTGATCCTCGCCGGCCCGGGCAACAACGGCGGCGATGCGCTGGTCGCCGCGCGGCACCTCTCGGCACAAGGATGCCGCGTCGCCGTGGTCAGCCGCGCCGACCCGGCCCGGCTGCCGCCGGATGCCGCACGCGCCTGGACCGCCTGGCGCGAAAACGGCGGGGCCATCCTGGCGGACATCCAGCCGTCGCAGCGTTTCAGCCTGGTCATCGACGGCCTGTTCGGGGTGGGCCTGGCGCGCGACGTCACCGGCGACGAAGCCCGCTGGATTGCGCAAGCCAATGCCATGGCCTGCCCCAGACTGGCGCTCGACGTGCCGAGCGGCCTCGACAGCGACAGCGGGCAGATTAGGGGCTGCGCCGTGCGCGCCGATCACACGCTCACCTTTCTCGGCCTCAAGCCCGGCCTTCTCACCGCCGACGGGCCGGATTACGCCGGCGAACTGCACCTCGACACGCTCGGCGTCGATCCGGCGGCGCTGCCCCGCACCACGGGCAGCGCGCTGACGCAACTGGAAGACCGCCATCGCCTGCCCGCACGCGCCCGCAACAGCCACAAGGGCCTGTACGGCCACGTCGGCATCATCGGCGGCGACACCGGCATGGTGGGCGCCAGCCTGATTGCCGGGCGCGCCGCGCTGCTGGCCGGCGCGGGAAGCGTCACCCTGGGCGTGCTGGATACGCGCATCGCCGTCGATTTTGGCGAGCCGCGGCTGATGTTTGCTGTGCCGGAAAAACTGGTGGAGATGAAACTGGATGGCCTGGCGATCGGCCCTGGATTGGGACAGCGCCCGCCCGCCCGTGCACTGGTGGCCGCAACGCTGGCGGCGGCCTGCCCACTGGTGCTGGATGCCGACGCGCTGAACCTGCTGGCTGGCGATGTCGAACTGGCCAAACGGGCTGCCCGCCGCACCTATCCCACCCTGCTCACCCCCCATCCCGGCGAAGCCGCGCGCCTGCTTGGCATATCCCCTGCCGGCATCCAGTCAAACCGGATCGAGGCAGCGCAGCGGCTGAGCGCGCAGTATCACGCACATGTTGCACTCAAGGGTGTGGGCACCGTCATCGCCCACCCCGATGGCCGCTACGCCATCAACACCACGGGCGGCCCCTGGCTCGCCCAGGCGGGTTCGGGCGACCGCCTCACCGGCATGGTGACCGCGCTGCTAGGCCAGGGCATGGCTGCCGCGGATGCGCTCGAGGCCGCAGTCTGGCTGCACGGCAAAGAAACACCGACTCAGCAGATACGCGACTTGAGATAGGCACCGAAGTCTTCGCTGACTTCGCTGTGCTTCAGCGCATATTCCACCGTGGCCTGCAGATAGCCCAGCTTGCTGCCGCAGTCATAGCGGATACCGTCGAAGGCATAGGCCA
>JAJYXA010000345.1 GCA_021791235.1 Pseudomonadota bacterium | reverse complement strand
AAGGCGTGTCGCGCAGGCAAGGGCCATCCCTTGCCAAGCGGCGCAACGCCGCAGACGCGCTTTCTCGCGGCAACCCGGAGGGGCGGGCCGATTCGGGGGGCACCCCTTTTCGCCAGCCGCTTGCTGTGAATGACACAGCGGCGCGCCTCGCTTCGCGGGCTCATCCCCGAATCGGCCTCGCCGCAGGCGCGAAATTAGTGTTAACAGGCCCTGGTTCATGCCATCCATGCGGATTCAATATTGGGGACCTTTGTCCGTTATCGCGGTACGACCGCAAAACGCCCCTGTTTGCTTGGGGTGAGCTGCCAGGAGCGCTTTTTGCCTGCCCGATAAAAATAGCCGGTCAATAACAAGATAAGGATAACGGAGACAACATGAGGAAAATCTGGATGTGCCTGGCCTTGCTGGTGAGCACCGTGGGTCAGGCTGCCCCGCCCGAACCCTACGCGTTTGGCGTGCTCAACCAGCGGAGCCTGCAAGCCACCGCAGCGTACTGGAATCCCATCCTGAATTATGTATCGGCACGTTCGGGGGTGCCGCTGGAGCTGCACATCGGGCGCACCGCCAACGAAACCACCGACCGCGTGGTGGCCGGCAAGCTGGATTTTGCCTATACCAACCACCTGTTTACTCCGAAACGGCATCGGCTGGGCTGGCGCGTCCTGGCCAGACAGGGTTCGCGCGGGATCCGCGGGCAGGTGGTGGTGCTCGCCGGTTCGACGGTCAGAACATTGAACGAACTGGCCGGCAAGCCCGTCGCCTTTGCCAATCCCTATGGCTTCACCGGGTACTACGTGCCGATGGATGCGCTGTTGCGTGCCGGGGTCAAGGTCACGCCGCTGTTTTCCGGCAACCAGGAAGCGGCGATGGGACAGCTCGAGTCGGGCCAGGTGGCCGCTGCCGGCGTGAACGATCAGGTCATGACCGGTTTCGCCCAGCGGCGCCAGTTGAAATATCGGGTGCTGGCCGAGTCGGAACCCTACTTCGACCTCGCGGTGATGGTGTCGCCACGAGTCAGTGCGGCGGATGGCAACAAGGTTCGCCAGGCGTTTGTCGATATGGCGCGCGACCCGGAGGGACAGCGCGTGTTGCAGCTCGCGGCCCAATCATTGGGTTTGTCGAAGGCTCGCGGTTTTGTCGCAGCGAATGACCAGGACTACGCCAACTACCTGACATTCTTCAAGCATACCCGGGTGCCCGTGAATGAGTGATCTGCAGGCGGTGCGCAGCACACGTTACAGCCTGCATGTGCGCATTCTGGGCGCGGTGTTCGTGCTGGTGCTGGTGATGTATGGGGTGGCGCTGGCGGTACTGGGGCTGCCGCTCACGACGCGCGCGCAGCAGAATCTCGACGCGGGCGCCCAGCGTGAACTGGGTGCGATCATGACGGCGATCCAGGATCAGGCGCTGCTGCGCGATTACCCCGCGATCGAACAGGCCATCCAGGCACGCGTGGATCGTTTCCGCATCCTGAAGGTGCGTTTCACGTCCCGGCAGGTCGCCTATGAGTCGGATACGCCACCTGATCCGCAGAGCTATCCGGCATGGTTTGCCGCGCTCGTGGATATCCGCGCATCCCAGGTGCAATCCGAACTGTTCGTGGGCGGTACGTCCTACGGCACGATTTCGGTTGCGCTGGACGCCGCACCAACCATCCAGGGTTTGTGGGTGCTGGCGGTGCGTTTCACCCTGCTGGCGATCGGCAGCCTGCTCGGCGTCATGCTGTTACTGCGCTGGCTGCTGCAGGTGAATCTGCGCGGCCTGTATGCCCTGCGCACGGCCGCGCGGGCGATTGAGCGCGGCGACTTCACCGCACGCGCCAGCCTGGCGTACGGTTCGCCGCCCGAGGTGCGCGAAACCAAGCTGGCGTTCAACCATATGGCCGATCATGTCGGCCGGCTGGTGGCTGCGCTGGAACGCGAGCATGACGAACTGCTGGTTGAAAAGGAACGCCTGCGGGTGACGATCGAATCCATTGCGGATGCCGTGGTGGTCACCGATGCGGACGGACGGATCGAGTTTCTCAATCCCAAGGCGGAAGAACTGACCGGCTTCAGCAGCGCCGATGCGCAAGGCCAACAGGTGTCCGAGGTGTTGCCGCTGATCGACGAGCAAAGCGGCTCGCCTGTGGCCAACCCGCTCGAACTGGCATTGCGGCGCAATACGGTGATCGAACTGGGCAACCATGCGGTGATCCGGCGTCAGGATGGCGCGACGATTGCGATCAGCGATACGGCTGCGCCGATCCGTTCCGGCGACGGCAAGGTCCAGGGCGGTGTGCTGGTGTTCCAGGACGAGAGCGAGCGACGCAGCCTGATGCAGCGGCTGGCCTGGCAGGCCGAACGCGACCATCTCACCGGCCTGTGGAACCGCCGCACGATGGAGGACAAGCTGGGTGAGGCCTTGCGCAGCGTGCAGCAGGAGGCGCGGCATTTCATTTTCTGCTACATCGACCTGGATCGATTCAAGCTGGTCAACGACACCTGCGGTCACCGCGCCGGCGACGCCTTGCTGCAACGCCTGACCGCCATCATGGCGCGCCGCGCGGAAGGCAAGAATCATTACCTGGCGCGACTGGGCGGAGACGAGTTCGGCCTGCTGTTCGCCGACTCCACGCTGCCCGCAGCGCTGGATCACATACAAGGCCTGCGTGACGAAATCAGCCGTTTCCGATTCGAGTGGGACGACAAGGTGTTTCGCCTCGGGGTGAGCTTCGGGGTGACCGAACTGCACAGTGGCATGACCGACATCGGCGAGATTCTGGCGCAGGCCGACACCGCGTGCTACCACGCCAAGTCGCTTGGCAGCAACGCAATCCAGGTCTACGAAAAGACCCATCCCGCCCTCCAGAAGATAAACGACGAAATGCAGTGGGTCGGCGCCATCACCAAGGCGTTCGAGGCGCACCGGTTTGTCCTGTATCGCCAGCAGAAAGTCGCCCTGTCGCCGCATAACACGACGCAGCATTACGAAATCCTGCTGCGCCTGCGGGGCGAGGATGGCACGATCATTTCACCGGGGGAATTCCTGCCTGCCGCCGAGCGTTATGGATTGGCGCCCAGTTTCGACCGCTGGGTGATCCGCAATTTCTTCGCCTACCTCGATACCCACCCGGACGATGAGGCCTGTTATGCGCTGAACCTGTCAGGGCGCAGCCTCAGCGATCCGGGCACGGCCGAATTCATTCTCGAGGAAATCGACCAGTACCATTTCGATCCTTCGCGGATCAGTTTCGAGGTGACCGAAACCGCTGCCATCGACAGTCTGGATGCCTGCGAGCGCCTGATTCTGGCGCTGAAGTCGCGCGGCATCCAGTTCGCGCTGGATGACTTCGGCAAGGGGCAGTCATCGTTCGGCTATCTGAAACGCCTGCCGGTGGCCTATCTCAAGATCGACGGCGACTTTGTGCGCGGAATGAACCACGACCGCGAAAAGCTCGCCATCGTCAAGGCCATGCACACGCTGGGGCATGAACTGGGCAAGCAGACCATCGCCGAGCAGGTCGAAACCGAGGCCGAGTTGACCAGCCTGAAAAACATGGGCGTGGACTTCGTGCAGGGTTACCTGCTGCACCGTCCGGCGCCGCTGCCGGTGGACTGATTCCGCAGAGCCGCATAGAGCGCGGTGTAGTCGGACACGATCGCGGCCTCGGAATAATGGCGCGTCACTTCGGCATATCCGGACTCGATCATCCGTGCCCCGTGTTCGTCATCGAGTGCCAGCGCAGTGCGCAATACTTCGGCCAGCCCTGCCGGATCGGCCAGCGGCGCCAACAGCCCGTTGACGCCATCCTGCATCAATTCAAGCGGACCCTGCGCACGGGTGGACACCACCAAAACCCGGTTGGCCCAGGCTTCCAGGATGACGTTGCCGAGCGGCTCGTGCACCGAAGCGCAGACGAATACATCGCCCAGCTGATAGTACGGCGCAGGGTCGTTCTGCCAGCCGGCCCAGTGGACGCGTGATGCAATCCCCAGTTGTCCGGACAGTTGTTCCAGGTCCTTGCGCAGCGGGCCGTCGCCGACCATCAATAAATGCAGGGGCGCTCCCCTGGACGATGCGGGCAGGCGGGCAAAGGCGTCGAGCAGATCGGCCCAGCCCTTGTTGGGGTGCAGCCGGCCGAGGCCGAGCATGACGCGGCAGCCTTCGAGACCAAACCGAATCCGCAGGGCGTCCAGTACGGCAGGGTGAACACGGGGCGGCGTGTCGACGAAATTGCCGATGGTGTGCACGCGGTCTGCAGGCAGGCCATGCGCTGTCAGATAGTCGTGGATGCCGCGGGTATTGCCTACCCAGGCATGGGCGTGGCGATAGCCCCTGAGGTTGTAGTAGCCGCCCAGCCGCGCCAGATGGACCGGAGGTCGGTTGCCGGGCAGGCGCACGATGCGCGTCGCGCGCCCCATGTAGGTCTGCACCACGTCGGGGCGGAAATCGGAGATGGCGCGATTGATTTTCCAGCGCGAGTACAGGTCCCACACGCCCAGCATCGGTGCGTGATATTGCCGAACCGCCGGGTCGATGGCGCGCGCGATTTCGCCATCCGCAACGGTGACGGCGGCTACCGGCTGCCCGTGACGCGCCAGCGCGTTCACCAGCCGGATGAAGAAGCGTTCCGCGCCGCCCAGTGCCTTGCCGCCGATGACGTGCAGGCTGCGCGGCGGTTTTCCCGCACGGGTCAAGACTGCACGCTCAAAACGGCAGTACGAGGTTGGGCGCAGCCTGGTGGATCACGCGGCGGAAGTCGGCCTGGATCCGTTCCAGCGCCTCGGCGTTGTCGGCTTCGAAGCGCAGCACGATCACCGGCGTGGTGTTCGATGGGCGCGCGAGGCCGAAGCCGTCTGCGTATTCGACGCGCAGGCCGTCGAGGGTGATGATTTCCTGGGCGTCGGGGAAGCGCGCGGATTTCTGCAGCCGCTCCATCAGCGCGTAGTGCTCGCCCTCGGCCATCTTGATGTTGAGCTCCGGCGTGTTCACCGTGTCGGGCAGGCCGTGCAGCGTGGCATTGATGTCGGCCTGTTTGCTCAGGTATTCGAGCAGGCGCGCGCCGGCGTAGAGGCCGTCGTCGAAGCCGAACCAGCGCTCCTTGAAGAACACGTGGCCGGACATTTCGCCGGCCAGCAGCGCGCCGGTTTCCTTCATTTTGGCCTTGATGAAGCTGTGCCCGGTTTTCCACAGCAACGGGCGGCCGCCGCGTTCGCGGATCCAGCCGAACAGCTTGCGGGTGGATTTCACGTCGAAAATGATCTCGGCGCCGGGATTGCGGGAGAGCACGTCGTCGGCGAACAGCATCAGCTGACGGTCGGGGAAGATGATGCTGCCGTCCTTGGTGACCACGCCGAGGCGGTCGCCGTCGCCGTCGAACGCGAGGCCGATCTCGGCGTCATTGGTTTTCAGCGCGGCGATCAGGTCCTGCAGGTTTTTCGGCTGCGACGGATCGGGGTGGTGATTGGGGAAATTGCCGTCGACTTCGCAGAACAGTTCTTCCACCTGGCAGCCCATGTCGCGGTAGAGCTTGGGGGCGAAGGCGCCGGGCACGCCGTTGCCGCAGTCGATGATGATCTTCATCGGGCGAGCGAGCTTGACGTCGGAGACGATGCGCGTGAGGTATTCGCCGGCGATGTCGTGCTGGCGGTAGCCGCCGTTGCCATTCACGAGGTCGTTGTTGACCAGCCGCTCGCGCAGCTTCTGGATGGTGTCGCCCGACAGCGTCTCGCCGCCCAGCACCATTTTGAGGCCGTTGTAGTCGGGCGGGTTGTGGCTGCCGGTGACCATCACCGCGCTGTTGGTGCCCAGCTGGTACGCTGCGAAATAGGTCATCGGGGTGGCGACCATCCCGAGGTCGACGACGCCGATGCCCGCCTTGCGGATGCCGCGTGCCAGCGCCGCGGCCAGGTCGGGCCCGGACAGGCGGCCGTCGCGGCCGATGCAGATTTCCTTCTGCCCGCGCGCCACCGCTTCGGAACCGATGGCGTGGCCGATGGCCTCGACGATCTCCGGCGTGAAAGTCTTGCCGACGATGCCGCGGATGTCGTAGGCCTTGAAGATTTCCTTGGGGTATTCCACAACGCACTCCCTGAATGGCGATGGGTCAGATTCTACCTGAGGGCGTGGTAGTGCCCATTTCACGCCTGCGTTGCCGCGAGAAAGCGATGGATGCAAGGCGTGTCGCGCAGGCAAGGGCCATCCCTTGCCAAGCGGCGCAACGCCGCAGACGCGCTTTCTCGCAGCAACCCGAAGGGACGGGCCGGCCAAGGTTTAATCCAGCCGGGCGCAT
>JAJYXA010000375.1:5307-6275 GCA_021791235.1 Pseudomonadota bacterium | reverse complement strand
GTGTTGATGACGTTGCCGTGACCTAGGTTCTCGAAGAAGCCGGGCAGACGCAGTGCGTTCATGCCGCCGGAGATGATCGGAGTGGTGGGCTTCATGCCGTACCACTTCTGGAAGTAGACCGGGCCCTGGCACTCGTCGCGCTCGATCATGTAGGCGATGATCTTGTCGGACGTTTCGCCTTCCATCTTGCCGTAGCCCATGGTGCCGACGTGGATGCCGGAAGCCCCCTGCAGACGGGACATCTTGGCCAGCACGAAGGCGGTGTAGCCACGCTTGGCGGACGGCGAAGTCACGGCGCCGTGACCGGCACGGTGGTAGTGCAGGTACTGGCCGGGGTACTGACGACGGGCGGTAGTGACCATGCCCGGGCCGCCAACGTAGCCGTCGACCAGGAAGGCCAGCTTGTCGGCGTCGGGACCGAAGGTCTCCAGGCCGAAGTCGGCACGCGCCATCATCTCGTAGTGGTCGTCAGCGGTGATGTTCATGGAGAACAGCTTGGCCTGGCCGGTTTCGTCCTGGGCGCGCTTCATCGAGTCGTACACCAGCGGCAGCACTTTCTTCAGCGGGCAGAAGACCTGGTTGCCTTGCGGCTCGTCGTTCTTGATGAAGTCGCCGCCCAGCCAGAACTGGTAAGCAGCCTTGGCGAAGGGCTCGGGGCGCAGGCCCAGCTTCGGCTTGATGATGGTGCCGGAAATGTAGCCGCCATCCTTGACCGGGCGACCGAGGATGCGCCACATGTCGGAGATGTCGCGCGACGGGCCGTCGAACATCTGGATGGCGCGCTGCGGCATGTAGAAGTCGATCATCTTGGCATGTTCGATGTCGCCCATGCCCTGGTTGTTACCGATCGCCAGCGTCAGGAAGGAAACCAGCATGAAGCGGCCGTCGGTGACATTGCGGTCGAACAGTTCGATCGGGTAGGCGATCCGCATGTCTTCGGTCGCTTCGTCGATGTAATAGACCAGCGC
>JAJYXA010000375.1:0-5297 GCA_021791235.1 Pseudomonadota bacterium | reverse complement strand
GTGGTGGAGACTTCCACGTTGGTGCCGGTGGAGGATTCGGCGGCGAAGTGGGCGGCCGCTTCCAGGTAGCCGTAGCCGGCCTTGGGCTTCATCTTGTAGGCGACGAGGATGTGCTTCTCGCCCTTCATCAGATCCTCTTCCTTGAGGGAAAGGTCGGCGTAACGTGCGGATTGATCCATTGCATGACTCCTGCTGTTAGATAAACAAGGTTTCGGGAGCAGAGCCCCTGAACACGACAGGGGTGGACTATACGTAGCCGCTTATATAATTAAAATTCAATTGTTATGATAAAAACCATATCATTCGACTTATAGATATATGCGCCGACTGACGCTCCGCCAATTCCGCGTGTTCGAAGCGGTCGCCCGCCACCTGTCGTTTTCCCGGGCGGCCGAGGAGTTGCACCTGTCCCAGCCCGCCGTCTCCATGCAGGTGAAGGGGATCGAGGCCATCCTGGGCGTCCCGCTCACCGAACAACTGGGGAAAAAGACCTTCCTCACCGACGCCGGCCTCGAAGTGCTGCACGCCAGCCAGGCGATCACCGCCCGCCTCGACGACCTGCAGCACAATCTTGCGCAGCTGCGGAGCGTCGACACGGGCCGCCTCAACATGGCCGCGACCTCGACGGTGAACGCCGTCGCCACCGATATCCTCGCCCGCTTCCGCGGCCGCCATCCCGGGGTCGCGATCCATCTGGACGTCTCCAACCGGGCGGCCGTGCTGGACCAGCTCGTCGGCAACCGCATCGATCTCGCCATCATGGGCCAGGTGCCGGACGGGCTCGGCCTGGAAGCCACCCGCTTCATGGACAACCCGCTGGTCGTCATCGCCCCGCCCGACCACCCGTTGGTCGGCAAAAAGAAAATTTCCGTGCGCGACCTGGCGTCCGAATCCTTCCTGGTGCGCGAAGCGGGTTCCGGCACCCGCGGCGCGATGGAGCGCTTCTTCGCCGCCAAGGGACTGGAGATCCGTAGCAGCATGGAAATGAGCAGCAACGAGGCGATCAAGCAGGCGGTGCAGGCCGGCCTCGGCCTGGGCATCCTGTCGCTGCAGACGCTGGAGATGGAACTGGCCTTGAAGCGGCTCGTCGTGCTAAAGGTCGAGGGCTTTCCCATCATGCGCCACTGGTACGTCGTCCATCGCGCCGACAAGCGGCTGTCGCCGGCGGCGCAGGCGTTCAAGGATTTCGTGCTGGGGCCAGCGCACTAGCCACGCAACGCGGCCGGGGGCTAGAATCGAACTGTCGGGGCGCCAGTCCCCCGGCGTCCGGGCGTTTCGCCCACAAGACGGTGTCCCGTCCAAGCTTGGTTTTGGAACTCAATCCATTCAACCCTGGAGCACTTTTCTTGGACACCGCACCCTCCGCACGACCCGCGCCCGTCAGCCTGGGCGAAACCTTCAAATACTGGCTCAAGCTCGGCTTCATCAGCTTCGGCGGCCCCGCCGGACAGATCGCGATGATGCACCAGGAACTGGTGGAGAAACGCCGCTGGATCTCCGAGCACCGCTACCTGCACGCGCTCAACTACTGCATGCTGCTGCCGGGGCCCGAGGCGACCCAGCTGGCGATCTACATCAGCTGGCTGATGCACGGCATCCGCGGCGGGGTGATCGCGGGCGTGCTGTTTTTCCTGCCCGCTTTCCTGCTGCTGTCAGGGCTCGCCGGCCTCTATCTCGCCTACGGCACGCTGCCGCTGGTGCAGGGGATTTTCTACGGCATCCGTCCGGCGGTGGTGGCGGTGGTGGTGTTCGCCGCCTGGCGCATCGGCAGCCGTGCGCTGAAGAACGAGGTGCTGTGGGGCATGGCGGCGCTGGCCTTCATCGGCATCTTCATTTTCAACGTCGCGTTTCCGTGGATCGTACTGGCCGCCGGCCTGCTCGGCGCGCTGGGCGGCAAGCTCATCCCTCACAAATTCAAGCTGGGCGGCGGGCACGGCAGCAGCCGCAAGCGATTCGGCCCGGCCATCATCGACGACGACACGCCGCCGCCTGCGCACGCACGCTTCGGCTGGGGCCGGCTCGCGGCCACCGCCGGCGTCTTCGTGCTGATCTGGCTGGGCGCGATGGGGGCGATCCGGAGCGTGCCCGATCTCTATCCCATGGGCGCGTTCTTCACCAAAGCGGCCTTCCTCACCATCGGCGGCGCCTATGCCGTGCTGCCCTACGTCTACCAGGGCGGGGTCGAGCATTTCCAGTGGCTCAGCGGCCCGCAGATGATGGACGGCCTGGCGCTGGGCGAGACCACGCCGGGTCCGCTGATCATGATCGTCACCTGGGTCGGCTATCTCGGCGGCGTCTCCAGGCAGGTGTTCGGCAACCCGGTCGCGGCCGGGCTGGCAGGCGCGGCAGTGGCAACCTTCTTCACCTTCCTGCCCTCGTTCTTTTTCATCCTGGCGGGCGGCCCGCTGGTCGAGGCCACGCGCGGCGAGCTGAAATTCACCGCGCCGCTCACCGGCATCACCGCGGCGGTGGTCGGCGTCATCCTCAACCTCGCGGTATTCTTCGCCTGGCACACCTTCTGGCCGCACGCCACGGCAAGCGCGCCGTTCGCCGGCACCTTCGACGGCTTCCCCGTCATCGTCGCCATCGCCGCGTTCATCGCGCTGTGGCGCTACAAGGCCGATATCATGCAGGTGATCGGCGTGTGCGCCCTGCTCGGCCTGGCTTATTCGTTTTTCATGTGAGGATCGTATGGAACTCGTTGCTCAACCCCTGAAGCGCTGCGGATGCGGCAGCCCCACCGACAAATGCCCGGACCTGCCGCGCACCATCCAGCCCGCGGACCTGAACCCGGACACCACGCTGGTATTCGACGTGCGGCGCGAGGCCGACTACGCCGCATCCAGTGAAATCATTCCCGGTGCACTGTGGAAAAACCCGGACAAGATCGACGCCTGGATCGGCGCCCTGCCGCTCACGCAGGACGTGGTGATCTACTGCGTGCGCGGCGGCGCGGTGTCGAACAGCGTGGTCGACCGGTTGCAGGCCGCGGGCGTCAAGGCACGCTTCATCGAGGGCGGCCTCGAGGCATACAAGGCGGCCGGCGGGAAAATCGCCCGCAAATAAGAGCAACTGATGGGGGCGACCGATGCGTCGCCCTGCCCGGCCTCACGCATGCTTTTCAGGCAAGTGCGCACCGGGCCCCGTTCTTGCTCATTCCTCTCTGTGCGATCGATTTTGTCGCGAATGCCACAGAGGAATCCATGCCGCTTTTCGAGTTTGTCTGCAAGACGTGCGGCAGCAGCTTCGAGCTGCTGGTGCGCGGATCGAGTGCGCCGGTCTGCCCCGAATGCGGCAGCGCCGCGCTGGAAAAACAGGTGTCGCTGCCGGCGCAGCCGGGCAAGACTGCGGGGATCGTCGCCAGTGCGCGCAAGCAGGCCGCACGCGAAGGGCACTTCAGCAACTACGCGCCGTCGGAACGCCCCCACCGCAAATGACTGCCGCCCGCGTCCTGCATACCCTCCCGTCCGCTTTGTCGGGTTTTGTCGCAAACCCGACAAGGCGGGCGCTCGTGTCGCCGGAAGGCTGCCCATGCTGAACGCCTCGCTGTTGTCCATCATCGAGGACGCGGGGGTCGCCGTGCTGACGCTGACCGAGGGGCTGGAGGAAGACGAATTCCTCGCCTCCCGCCTCACCCGCGCGGAAACGGCACGCCAGCTCCGCATCATGAGCGACGCGGCCGCCAACCTGCCGCCGCAGGTCCATACCCTGCTGGTCGAGGTCGACTGGGACGGCTGGCAGACCGTCGCGCAGCAGATCGACGCCGGCGGTGCAGCGGAACGGGAAGCGCTGTGGTTCGCCGTGCGCTCGCTGGCGCCGGCCACGCTGATGTGGCTGCGCGTGTACCGCAAGAGCCTGCCGGAAATCTTCGAGTGCAAGCCGGCGTCCGACGCGTGGGGGGGCACGCCATGAACCTGCAGATCGACCGCCCCCACCTCGAGGCCATGATCACGGCGTTCCCGCGCCTGGCGCCGCTGCAGGACCAGTTGCGCTTCGGCAGCAAGGTGACCCTGCCGTTCCACCAACTCTCCGGCACCGAGCTGGGCTTCCTGGGCGATCTCTACCGCGCCGCCGGCCCCGCCCTGCGCACCCGCGCCGCACAACTCGCCACGTTGCAGCAGGCATTCGACGGCCAGGGCACCCGCTTCGGCCCCGACGATGACCTGGAAATGCTGATGCCGGCGATCGCGCGTTATCTCACCACGGACGCGCTGCGCGGCTGGCTGTTCCGGGTGAACGTGGCGGACCAGCCGCTGGCCTACGTCGTCACGCGCCTCGACTTTATCGCGCCGTCCAACGACGAAACCGGCAAGGTGATGCTTGAACTCAAGGCCAATGCAAAAGGTACGCTCGCCACGGCGGCCTTCCGCATCGCGGCCGCCGACATGGTCAACAAGACGGTGGCGGAAATTTTCGCCGCCAAAGGATTCGTGCGGGAAAGTTCTGAATTGATCGCCGCCTACGACGATACCGTGGCGCGCTATTTCGACTGGCGCGGCCAGTACGGCGCGCAGTTCTCCGGCCAGGGCACCGGCTTCTACGCCGAGGACCCGACCGCGACCCACCGCGACACCGACTGGTCGCGCAAGGACGTGGTGGTGCTGTCCTCCGGCGGCGGCAGCACCCGGCTGGTGAACGACGAAGGCATCCTCGGCGCCCGCACCACCACCCTGGAAGCGACCGGCGACATCCTCGGCCAGTACCTGCGCAAGGCCGCGAAGAGCAACCACTACAACGCCGAAGATGAAGTAAGCGCGTCCCGCGACGCGATCCCCAAGGACCTGTTCACGCAGTTGCCGGTGCACCCCTACCTTTTTATGTTCCACCTCGACCTGCACCACTACCTGTGGGTGCACGTGGACGACCTCGCGCCCTACGCCTACCAGCCGGAGCTGAAACAGAAGCTGGTCCTGCCGCAGGAACAGACCGACCTCATCGACATCCTCACCGCCGAGATGGACGTGCTGATGGACGACATCGTCGCCGGCAAGTCCGGCGGCACCACCGTGCTGTGCGCCGGCCCGCCCGGCGTCGGCAAGACGCTGACCGCCGAGGTCTACTCAGAGATCATCCAGCGCCCGCTGTACCGCGTGCACTCCGGGCAGCTCGGTTTGAATGTGGCGGCGATGGAAACCGCGCTCAAGGAGGTGCTGACCCGGGCGCAGCGCTGGGGCGCGGTGATGCTGATCGACGAGGCGGACGTCTACATCAAGCGCCGCGACGACAACATCGCCATGAACGCCGTGGTCGGCGTGTTCCTGCGCGTGCTGGAGTATTTCAACGGCCTGCTGTTCCTC
>JAJYXA010000145.1 GCA_021791235.1 Pseudomonadota bacterium | reverse complement strand
TGTTCGAAGCCTGCTTGCCCTTGGGGCCAGTCGTCACTTCGAAGCTGACTTTCTGGTTTTCCTGCAGGGACTTGAAGCCGCTGGAGTTGATTGCGGAGAAATGTGCAAAGAGGTCTTCGCCGCCGTTATCCGGGGTGATGAAACCAAAACCTTTTGCATCGTTGAACCACTTGACAGTACCCGTTTCCATCTTGTTTCCTATCTATCTAAAAAATTGGGCGACATGCCCTATCGATCGAATTTCAAGGAAAAAGGCTTACCAGAGGTACCGCAATTTAAAGCTTGAATCCAACAGATGGTGCATTAATAACATAGAAGGTTGATATAGCCAAATACTTTTTCGTCAGCTTCCCAGCGCACGCAATATCAGGGTGTCGCCGCGCTGGGTAAATTCCAGATGCTTCAGCACGCTCATCCCCAGCAGCACCTGGTCGCCCGCCATGCCGGGGTTGAGGCTGGCGGGCACACCGCGCAGATCGAACGGCCCGAACGCCAGCGCATCCACCCGGGTGGCACGGGTGGCGACCGTGCCGTTGGCAGTGATCGACTGCTGGCGCGCGCCCGCCTTCAGGCCCAGTTCGCCAGCCAGATGCGCCGGCACCGACACCAGCGTGGCGCCGGTATCGAGCAGGAAGGTGACCGGCCGGCCGTTGATGGTGCCGGGAAAGACGTAATGGCCGTCGCGGCCGCGCTTCAGAATCAGTTCGCCGCCCGGCGCGATCTGCAACTGGCGGTTCGGGTTGTCGCGTGCCTGCAGGCTGTTCTCGAAATAGAGATAGAACATCCCCAGCACCAGCAGGCTGGCGACCAAGGCCATGCCGCGCCCGAGAGGACGGTGCGGGTTGTTCGAGGAATCGGACTCTTCTGGGTTCACGGCGTGGCGACAGTCTGGCGTGTTCATCGTTCCCGGCGCGAACGCCGGGCAAGCAAACCGTATTCATATCACACACGCAGGGGAACAGGGCGACGCACGTACCCTGCCGGCAACGCAGCGGGCCTCGCTCAGGCGACGTGCTGCATGCGCGGCTGGCTGAAGTGGCAGTGCGGGGCGTCGCCGAACACCTCGCGCAGATAGCGGGTTTCGATGTGCAGCAGGCGTTCGTGGTCGCCGGCTTCCAGGTAGATATCCGGCTGCGCCATCAGATCGTCGTCCCACACCATTTCCACCCCCCAGGCATTCGGCAGGCCCGGCACCACGCCGGGCTCGCACTCGCTGAACAGGCGGCTCACGCTGGCCTCGTCGGCCAGGCTGACTTCCATGCCGACATCCTGTCCCAGTTTGCCGAGATGAATTTCCTGATTGGCGGGAATCATCGCCACCATCTGGCAGCCTTCGCCATCCAGCAGCACGCCCTTGGCGAGGCGACTGGCATCCACCGCCGCCGCGCGCGCGGTTTCGGCGCTGGTCTGCGAGTGCGGATGCGCCACGAGGTCGAACGGAATCATGTGTTCGTCGAGAAATCGTTCCATGCGATGCAGTGCGTTCATGATCGGCTCCTTGCAAAACGGTTGAGTGATTTCCAATATAGTCCACCCTCATCCGCCCGCATGGCTGCACGACAGGATCGCTACCGCCGCTTGGGATGATGGTCGCCGGCGCGAAAATGCCGATGCGGCGCCCTGGGGTGTTCCAGCAGCTGGACGGCGCGGCGGAACGCCAGCAAAGCATCCTGCGCGTGCCCCAGCATGCTGCCGCGGGGATAGTGCCCCGCCGCGTTCGGCTCGCCCGCCGCCACGCCGGCCAGCAGCTCGATGCCCTCCGTCACGTGCTCGGCGGCATGGATGTGGAAGCGTCCCTGCGCGACCGCCTCCACCAGCCGCGGCGCCAGCATCAGATGGCGCCGGTTGCGCGCGGGGATCAGCACGCCCTGCCTGCCGTCCAGGCCGGCGGCCTCGCACACGCGGAACCAGCCCTCGATCTTTTCGTTGATGCCGCCCACCGGCAGCACTTCGCCGTGCTGGTTGAGCGCGCCGGTGACGGCGATGCCCTGCTTCAGCGGCAGGCCCGACAGCGCCGACAGCAGCGCATAGAGTTCGGCGCACGAGGCGGAATCGCCTTCCACCTCGTGGTACTGCTGCTCGAAGACGATGGAGGCATTGAGCGAGAGCGGCGCCAGATGGGCGAACAGCGCGGCCAGATAGTTCTGCAGGATGAACACGCCCTTGTCGTGGATCGGGCCGGACAGCTCCACCTCGCGCTCGATGTTGAGCAGGCCGTCCTCGCCGGCGTAGGTGCGGGCGGACAGCCGCACCGGCAGGCCGAAGCGGTAATCGCCGAGGTCGATCTGGGTGAGGCCGTTGAGCTGGCCCACCCGCTCGCCGTGCAGCTCGATCAGCACGTCGCCCTCGGCGATTTCCTCGCGCAGGCGCTGCTCGGGGTAATCGTGCCGCGCGGCGTGCGCCGCCAGCGCCGCCTCGACGTCCGCCGCCGTCACCAGGCACGGCCCGCGGGCGCGGCAGATCGCGGCGCTTTCCATCACCATCGCCTCGGTGCGCGCGAAAATCGCGCTCTCGCGCGCCTGGTCGCCGGCCTCGCGGTGCGACTCCTCGAGCAGGCGCGCCACCGCCGCCGACGAAAAATGCGGCAGGCCGAACTCGCGGCAGGCGTGGGCGACGAAAATCGCCGAAGCGCGGCGGGTTTCAAAGCTGGCGACGAAGCTGTCGGCGAAATCCACCTTGGCGCGGAAGTGGCGGGCGAATTCGGGCAACACCTCCTGCAGTTCGTAATACTGGTCGCGCGAGCCGACCAGCACCAGCTTGACCTTGACGTCGACCGCCTCCGGCACCAGCGACACCGCCGCGATCGGCGAGAACGACACGCCCGGTTCCTCGATCTGCAGCCGGCCGCTGCGCAAAAAGCGCCGCAGCTTCTCCCACACCAGCGGGTCGGCCAGCACGTCGCGCAGGTGCAGCATCAGAAAGCCGCCGTGCGCCTGCAGCAGGCTGCCGGCGCGGATGCGCGAGAAGTCGGTCACCAGCACGTCGTTCTCGGACTGGTATTCGATGCTGCCGAACAGCGCGCGGAACAGCGGGTTGTCCTCGACGATCACCGGCGCGCCGGAGAGCCCGCCGTTGTCGACCACCAGGTTGACGCGGTAGCGCGCCAGCACGGAATTCAGTGCGTCCTGGCGGTCTTCGTCGTCCTCGCCGCCGTGGAGCAGTTCCAGGTTGCCGAACACGTCCTGCTCCAGCGCGTCGAGCCAGGCGTTGAGCTTGGCGGCGTCCTTGATCTGCTTCTTCAGCCCGGCGCGGATCGCCTGCAGTTCGCGCTCGACAAGCGGCTTCACCACCTGGCGCCGCAGCGCCGCCAGCGCCTCGTTCATCGCGCGCTCCAGCGGCTGGGTCTTCTCGATGTAGCGGGTGATTTCGGCGCGCAGTTCCTGCTCCGCCTGCTCCACTTCGGCCCGGCGCGCCTTCGGCAGCGCCAGCACTTCGTCCTCGGTCAGCGCCTGCCCCTTCTTGCCGATGAGGGTGAACACCATGCGCCCGGCCTCGCGGCGCAGCGAAAAGCTGCGCGCCTCGGCAAACGCCGACAGCTCGGCGTAATGCCGCGCCACGTCGTCCTTCCAGGCCTTCTCGATGCGTTCGCTCTCGGCCTTGTAGTCCTGTCCTTCCAGCCGCTGCGGGATTTCGCTTTGCAGCGTCTTCACCGCCTGCGCCAGCGACTGGCGCAGCAGCCGCCCCTCACCGGCCGGCAGGCGCAGCGCCAGCGGCCGTTCGGGCGCGTCGAAATTGTGCAGGTAGCAGAGGTCGGGCGGCACCCGCTTGCTCGCCGCCACCTCGCGCATCGCCTGCTTGAGCAGCGAGGAGCGGCCGCTGCCGACCTCGCCCAGCACGAACAGGTTGTAGTCGGGCTGGTCCATGCCGAGACCGAAGCGCGCGGCTGCCTCGGCGCGCGCTTGGCCGATCCACGGCAGCGGCTCCTCCAGCAATTCGGAGGTGTCCGCAAATCCCAGAGAGGCGGGGTCGAGGGTCAGGCGAAGGTCGGCGGGGGACAGGGTGTCAATCGGCATGGTGTGGATGCAGCCCTTTATGTGATGACTGGATTATTGCGCAAGACCGGCTGGCCGGCCTGATTCAGGGCGCCAGCAGGCCGGCCCACCGCGCCTGGCTTTGCAGGTAGCGCGCGCGCAGGCTGGCCGCGTTCTCGCGCAGCACGTCGGCGGGCACGGCCAGCGCCTGCATCAGCGCGGGTTCGATCCGGTCGACCGCCACGCTGCGCGGAACCGCATCCGGCTCCCAGGTTTCGGCAAACGCTGCCGCCTTGCCGGGGCGCGCGCCCTGTTGCGGCAACGCCAGGCTGAGCCGCGGCAGGCCGTAGGCCAGCGCGACGATGCGGCCGTGCAGGCTGCTGCCGACCACGCCGCGGCTGGCGGCGATAAGCGCGCAGATGTCCCACAGATGCAGCGACGGGAACAAGCGCGCCGTGCCGGGCGGCAGGCGCCGCAGCAGGTTTTCGTAGAGTGCCGGATCGTCGTGCCAGGGCGCCGCGCCGGCACGGAACAGCGCCACGCCCAGGCCGGTCGCAGCCGCCGCCCCCGACAAACCCTGCGCCAGCGCATCCAGGCTGGCGTCGTCGGCGAAATCGGCGCTGAACTGGCACGCGAGATAGCCCTGCGGGAAGGCGTCCTCGACGTCCTTTGCCGCGCCCTGCTGCCGGCGCTGGCGTATCACTCCGCCGAAGCACTGTTCCACCATCACCGCCGGGTCGGGACACAGCGGCGCGGCTATGCCCTCCGCCCGCAATGCGGCCTGCGTGACGTGATCGCGCACGCTGAGCCAGTCCGTCTGCCCGAGCGCCGCCTTCACTTCGTCCCGCTGCGCGGACGACAGGACATCCCACTCCACCCCGCCCACCGCGTTGAAGATGAGCTTGCCGTCCGGCGCCAGCGCGTCGCGCCCGACGACATAGGGCATGCTGCGCGAGGTGCCGAGCTGGCGGGCCGCCCATTCGGCAGCCGCAACCGGATCGCCGTCGTAGCGTGCGACCGCCGCCGCGGCTTCGGCCGGGTCGAGCAGCATGACCGCGGCCTGCCAGGCGGTGCAGGTCAGCAGCTCGCCGCCGGCGTGGATCAGTTGTGGCGGCCGCGCCGCGAGCGGCTTCACCCGGTGTCCGCCGAAGGGCCGCAGATCGCGGTCCACCAGTCCGCAGAATGCGAACGCCCGTCCCGGCAACAGCGCCGCCAGCAGATGCGGAAACAGCAGGTCGCCGAAGTTGTGGCGGTCGAAGGCGCCGAACAGGACCGGAGGTAGGTTCGCTTTCGTCATGCGCATGATTTTTTCGCAAGCGGCGCGATTTCGCACTACATTCGAAAAAAGCCCATCGCACGCCGCCCGATGAAACCCGCCCATCCCTCGTTCTTCGTCCTCATCGCGCTCATCGGCGGGCTGGCCATTTTCAGCTCCACGCTGTCGAAGACGCCGGTGCTGCCGCTGTTCGCAGCTTCGCTCAACGCCACGCCGGCCGAGATCGGCTGGATCGTCATGGCCTCGACGATTCCCGGCATCCTCATCAGCTATCCCGCCGGCGCGCTGTCCGACCACCTGGGCAAGCGGCGCGTGCTGCTGGCGTCGCTGGTCGTGTTCGCCAGCGCTCCCTTCCTGTATCCGGTGATCCAAACCGCCTGGCAGCTGATGGCGGTGCGCTTCTACCACGGCTTCGCCACCGCGATTTTCGGCACCGTGGCGTCCGCGGCGATTGCCGAGCGCTACAGCGCCGACCGCGCGGCGCGGCTCTCGACCTATTCATCGGTCACCATCGTCGGGCGCTCCATCGCGCCGTTTCTCGGCGGCACCCTGATTTCGCTGGCGAGCTTCGGTGCGGTGTACATCGCCTGCGCCATCAGCGGCGTGCTGGCGCTGGCGGCCGGCCTGCTGCTGCGCGACGGTGCGCCGCCACCCAACTCGAAACTGGAACTGCCGCATTTCCGGGCCAGCCTCGCAACCGTGCTGCGCGACCGCGGCATCATGCTGGTAAGCCTGGTCGAGGCGGCGCAGTACCTGGTGTTCGGCGCGATCGAAGCCTTCCTCGCCCTGTTCGCCGCCTCGCTCGGCATCCCGGCGTGGCAGATCGGCGTCATCCTCGGTGTGCAGCTCGTCAGCATCGTGTTCGCCAAGCCGCTGATGGGCCGGGTATCCGACCGCGTCGGCCGCCGGCGCGTCATCCTGCCCGGCCTGCTGATCGGCGCGGCGAGCGTCGCGCTGCTGCCCTACGCCCCCAGCTTCATCGGCCTGTCGGTGCTGAGCCTCGCGTTCGGCCTCGGCTTCGCCACCGTCACCTCGTCCACCGCCGCGCTCGTCGCCGACCTCACCCGCGAC
>JAJYXA010000110.1 GCA_021791235.1 Pseudomonadota bacterium | reverse complement strand
CAGCAGCTTGCCGGCATGGACCTGTTCGCCCGACTTGAAATCGATGGAGGAGACGATGCCGCTCACCTCCGGCGCCAGATCCGTCCCTTCGCGGGCGGTCAGCGAGCCGACCGCTTCGAGCTGGGATTGCCAGGCCTGCAGGACTGCCTTGACGGCCGACACGGTCTGCACCGGGGCGGCTTGCGTGGCCATGAATTTCTTGATCATGTGGCCCTTGAACGCCTGGAAGCCGAAAATCGCGCCGAGCAGGGTGCCGACCAGCGCCAGCATGATCACCATACGTTTAGTCATGTGCAGACTCTCCATGCGGAGCGGGCTCGCCGCTCCTCTTCGATATCGCGCCGGGTGCCGCCGAGGTTCGATTCCACCAGCCGCCGCCCAAGGACTGGAACAGCGCGGCGGTATCGGCGTAGCGGGCGGCCTGGGCCTTGATCAGGTTGATGCGCGCCTGGGCTTCGTCGCGCTGGGCGGCGGCCAGGGTCAGGTAGCTCACCGCGCCGAGTGAAAACTGCGTCTGCGCGAGCTCCAGACTGTCTTTGGCGGCGCTCGAGAATTGCGCCTGGGCTTCCAGCGTCTGGGCGTCGTCGGACAGCGCGCGCAGGCTGTCCGCGACGTTCTGGAAGGCATTGACCACGGTCTGCCGGTATTGTCCCGCCGCCTGATCGAGCGCGGACTGGGCGGCACGACGCTTGGCGCTCAATTCGCCGCCGTTGAAGACCGGCTGCAGTATCCCGGCGCCGAGATTCCAGATGGCGTTCCTGGCGCCGAACAGCGAGCTGGCGGTGAGCGCCTGACTGCCGAGGGCAGCGCTCAGGGTGACTTGGGGATAGAGATTGGCGGTGGCCACCCCGACGCCGGCGCTGGCCTGGTGCAAAAGCGCTTCTGCGGCGCGGATGTCCGGCCGCTGGCGGGCCAGTGCCGATGGCAGACTCACCGGCAGCACGGTCGGCAAGTGCAGCGCGTCGAGCTGGAATTCGGGCGTTCCCGCTTCGTCGGGCAGGCGGCCGACCAGCGCGGCGAGCGCGTGACGGCTGAAGGAGAGTTGTTTTTCCAGAGGCGGCAGCGTGGCTCGGGCCGCGGCCAGTTGCGAGCGCTGCAGCAGCACCGCCGAGCGCGCCACGGCACCCAGTTCGAACTGCCGCTCGGTCACCGCCAGGAGCCGCCGATCCGCGGCGATGGCTGCCTGGGTCGCTGAAATCTGCCCGCGCAGCGAGGCTTCCTGGACGGCGGTGGTGACGATGTTGGCGGAGAGCGACAGGTAGGCCGCTTCCAGCTGATAGCGCTGGTAATCCACTTGGGCTTGCAGGGCTTCCAGCTGGCGCCGCGCGGCGCCGAACAGATCGAGTCCGTAGGAAACATTGACCGAGGCGTTGTAGAGCTTGAACTCCTGGCTGGAAGATCTGGTGGTCAGGCCGGTGATGCGCTGCTTCGTCGCCTGGAGACTGGCATCGACGCTGGGATAGAGCAGTCCGTCTCCGGCCGCCAGGTTTTCCTGAGCGGCGGCAAGCGCCGCCCGGGCCGCTGCGAGCGACGGATTGCCGGCCAGGCCCTGCTCGACCAAGCGGTCCAGGGCCGGCGAACGGAACAGGGACCACCACTGGGCCGAGACGTCCCGCGCAATCGCAAAACGCTGCGCCGCGCCGCCCCCGACCGCTGCGGCGGCGGTCTGCGGCGGCAGCTTCGTTGCCGTGTAGCCGCTGGCGACCGGCGCCGCAGGCGTATGGAAATCGGGACCGACGGCACAGCCGGCCAGGGCCGCCGCCGCGGTGGCGACGACTATGCGCACGGATGCCGCTTTCATGATGGCTAAGAACTCCTGTCGCTCGATCGAAGCGGATACTGGGATGGGCCGATCAGGGTCGGCATCTTACACTGCTTTGAGCTTGCCCTGAGGCGGAATCGGGCGCAGGGCCCCGTCCCGACTGGCGCACGTCCGCTGTCCGCCGTGAGCGTTGCCGCCTGCCGGCCGCGGACATTTTTCGCATTCGCCCTTGAAATAGGGGGGCGTAAGCCCTATTATTAGCACTCGTCGGCAGCGAGTGCTAATAACCTGCCTCCGCCCGATCAATCAACGGCGCAGCAAGCGCCATTGCCCGTAGCCCAAAAAGGAGAAGTCAATGAAAATTCGTCCCTTACATGATCGCGTGATCGTCAAGCGCTTGGAAGAAGAGCGCAAGACGGCCTCCGGTATCGTCATTCCCGACACCGCCGCCGAGAAACCCGATCAAGGCGAGGTCATCGCCATCGGCAATGGCAAGATCCTCGATGATGGCAAGGTCCGTGCGCTGGCCGTCAAGGTCGGCGACCGCGTGCTGTTCGGCAAGTACTCCGGCCAGACCGTCAAGGTCGATGGCGACGAGCTGCTGGTCATGCGCGAAGAAGACATCATGGGCGTGGTCGAAGCCTAATCTGAACACTCTAGGAGATAAAGAGAATGCCTGCTAAAGAAGTCAAATTTGGTGACTCCGCCCGCCATCGCATGGTCGCCGGCGTCAATATCCTCGCCGACGCGGTCAAGGTGACCCTCGGCCCGAAGGGCCGCAACGTCGTGCTCGAGCGCTCCTACGGCGCCCCCACCGTGACCAAGGACGGCGTCTCCGTCGCCAAGGAAATCGAGCTCAAGGACAAGTTCGAGAACATGGGCGCGCAGATGGTCAAGGAAGTCGCTTCCAAGACCTCCGACATCGCCGGCGACGGCACCACCACCGCCACCGTGCTGGCCCAGGCGATCGTCCGCGAGGGCATGAAGTACGTCGCCGCCGGCATGAACCCGATGGACCTGAAGCGCGGCATCGACAAGGCCGTCGCCGCCACCATCGACGAGCTGAAAAAGCTGTCCAAGCCCTGCTCGACCAACAAGGAAATCGCCCAGGTCGGCTCGATCTCGGCCAATGCCGACTCCGACATCGGCGAGATCATCGCCAAGGCGATGGACAAGGTCGGCAAGGAAGGCGTGATCACCGTCGAGGACGGCAAGTCCCTGGTCAATGAGCTCGAGGTCGTCGAAGGCATGCAGTTCGACCGCGGCTACCTGTCCCCCTACTTCATCAACAACCCGGAGAAGCAGGTCGCCATCCTCGACAATCCGCTGGTGCTGCTGTTCGAGAAGAAGATCAGCAACATCCGCGATCTGCTGCCGGTGCTGGAGCAGGTCGCCAAGGCCGGCCGGCCGCTGCTGATCATCGCCGAGGATGTCGAGGGCGAAGCCCTGGCCACCCTGGTGGTGAACAACATCCGCGGCATCCTGAAGACCTGCGCCGTCAAGGCGCCCGGCTTCGGCGACCGCAGGAAGGCGATGCTCGAAGACATCGCGACGCTGACCGGCGGCACGGTGATCGCCGAGGAGCTCGGTCTGTCGCTGGAGAAGGCCACGCTCAAGGATCTGGGCCAGGCCAAGCGCATCGAGGTGGGCAAGGAAAACACCATCATCATCGACGGTGCCGGCGACGCCGCCACCATCCAGGCGCGCGTCAAGCAGATCCGCGCCCAGATCGAGGAAGCCACCAGCGACTACGACAAGGAAAAGATGCAGGAGCGCGTCGCCAAGCTGGCCGGCGGTGTGGCGCTGATCAAGGTCGGTGCCGCCACCGAAGTGGAAATGAAGGAAAAGAAGGCCCGCGTCGAGGACGCGCTGCACGCCACCCGCGCTGCGGTGGAAGAGGGTATCGTCGCCGGCGGCGGCGTCGCCTACCTGCGTGCCCGCCAGTCCATGAGCAAGCTGAAGGGCGACAACCACGACCAGGACGCCGGCATCAAGATCGTGCTGCGCGCGCTGGAGCAACCGATGCGCGAGATCGTCGCCAATGCCGGTGACGAGCCCTCGGTGGTGGTGAACAAGGTGCTCGAAGGCAAGGGCAACTTCGGCTACAACGCCGCGACCGGCGAGTACGGCGACATGGTGGCGATGGGCGTGCTGGACCCGACCAAGGTCTCGCGCACCGCGCTGCAAAACGCCGCATCCGTCGCCGCCCTGATGCTGACCACCGAATGCATGGTGGCCGAACTGGTCGAAGACAAGCCGGCTGGCGGCGGCATGGCCGGCGGCATGGGCGGCATGGGTGGCATGGGCGGTATGGGTGGCATGGGCGGCATGGATATGTGACGCAGGCGCAAGCCTGAGTCGCTCCCCGCAAGAGCGGGGATCCGCCTCCAGAAAAAGCCCTGCTTCGGCAGGGCTTTTTTATGGTGCACCGCAAGGGGATTTGTGACGCCGAAGCCCGTTGTACCCTGTGCTAAACTTTCCCGATGAGAATTCTCCTGGCCGAGGATGAACCCCCCATCGCCGAAGCGCTGGTGCGTTCTCTCCGTTACGCCGGGTATGCCGTCGACGCCGTTGCCAACGGCAGCGATGCCGATGCGGCGCTCACCAGTCAGTCGTTCGACCTTCTGATCCTCGACCTCGGCCTGCCGCGGCTATCCGGCCTGGAAGTGTTGCGCCGCCTGAGGGCGCGCAAGACGACGCTGCCGGTACTGATCCTCTCCGCCCAGGACTGTGTCGAGGACCGTGTCCGCTGTCTGGATGCCGGCGCCGATGACCATCTCGGCAAACCCTTCGCGCTGCGCGAACTCGAAGCGCGGGTTCGGGCGCTGACCCGGCGCGGCGCGGTGATGCCGGCGCAGATAGACTTCGGCCAACTGGCTTACTTTCAGGCCGATCGGGTGGTCAAGATCGACGGCCAGACCGTCGATCTCTCGGCGCGCGAACTGGGCTTGCTCGAAATCTTGCTGCTGCGCGCCGGCCGCATGGTCAGCAAGGAGCAACTGGTCGAGCAGCTGTGCTGCTGGGACTCCGAGGTGAGCACCAACGCGATCGAGGTCTATGTGCACCGCCTGCGCAAGAAACTGGACGGCGCCGGCGTCAGAATCGCTACCGTGCGTGGTCTTGGCTACTGCCTGGAAAAATCCGATGCTTGGTCGGGCGGCGAAGACGTCCCCATCAGGACCGCTGCTGACTGTTGAGTTTGCAAAACTGTAAGTTTCGCGTCAGCTAGCGCTGCTAAGCTCGCCCCAATAAGAGCCGGACAGCAGGGAAAACAATAATAAATCGGCAAGGAGGAATGGCTACATCGGAATAAGGCGGGCCGGGCAGAGCCCGATCGAGATGAGAATCTGACGGCAGCAGACGTCAGCATCCATATCCATGGAAACTAAAGGAGAAGACATGCTAGGCATTGAATCCATCAGCAACGAAAAGCGCATCTTCCAGACTTTTCCCGATCTTGCTGCGCATGCCGCAGTATCCGGCATGGAGGCATACCGTGCGCTGGTGTCGGAGGCGGAGCGCGATTTCGAAGGTTTCTGGGCCCGCCTCGCGCGCGAAACGCTCAGCTGGCATAAGCCCTTCACCAAGGTGCTCGACGAGTCGAAGGCACCCTTCTACACGTGGTTCGAAGACGGCGAACTGAACGCTTCCTACAACAGCCTCGACCGCCACGTCGAAGCGGGCAACGGCAATCGCGTCGCGATCATCTTCGAGGCCGACGACGGCGCCGTCACCAAGGTCACTTATCAAGAGCTGTTGCAGCGGGTGTGCCGTTTCGCCAATGCCTTGAAGAGGCGCGGCATAAAGAAGGGCGACCGGGTCATCATCTACATGCCGATGTCGATCGAGGGCGTCGTCGCAATGCAGGCCTGCGCGCGCATCGGCGCTCCGCACTCCGTGGTCTTCGGCGGCTTCTCGGCCAAGTCCCTCAATGAACGGCTGGTCGACGTCGGCGCGGTCGCGCTGATCACCGCCGACGAGCAGATGCGCGGCGGCAAGGCGCTGCCGCTCAAGAGCATCACCGACGAGGCGCTCGCGATGGGCGGCTGCGAAGCGGTCAAGAACGTGATCGTCTATAAGCGTACCGGCGGCAAGATTCAGTGGCATGCCGGTCGGGACGCATGGATGCACGAGGCGCTTGCGGCGGAGCCCGATACCTGCGAACCGGAATGGGTTGGCGCCGAACATCCGCTGTTCATACTCTATACCTCGGGTTCCACCGGCAAGCCCAAGGGCGTGCAGCACAGCACCGGCGGCTATCTGCTCTGGGCCGCGCAGACGATGAAGTGGGTCTTCGACTGGAAGCCCAGCGACGTTTTCTGGTGTACCGCCGACATCGGCTGGGTGACCGGCCATAGCTACGTTGCCTACGGGCCGCTGACGGTGGGCGGCACCGAGGTCGTCTTCGAGGGCATTCCGACCTACCCCAACGCCGGCCGTTTCTGGGACATGATCGCAAAGCACCGGGTCTCGGTGTTCTACACCGCGCCGACCGCGATCCGCTCGCTGATCAAGACCGCCGAGGCCGATGCCAAGGTCCATCCCAAGAGCTACGACCTGTCC
>JAJYXA010000106.1 GCA_021791235.1 Pseudomonadota bacterium | reverse complement strand
CAGCAGGCGCTGCTGAAGAACGTGCCGGAGATCCGCCGCATCGTCGCGCGCGCCGGTGCCGACGAACTCGGGCTCGACCCGATGAGCCTCAACGACACCGATACCTTCCTGGTGCTGAAGCCGATGGCCGAATGGCGCCGTCCGGACAAGGAATGGCTGATCGGGGAAATCCGCAAGGTGGTCGAGGGCTTCCCCGGCATCGCCTACAGCTTCACCCAGCCGATCGACATGCGGGTCTCGGAAATGCTCACCGGCTCGCGCGGCGACATCGCGATCAAGATCTTCGGCCCCGATCTCGCCACGCTCAACCGGCTGACCGGCGAGATTTTCAGCGTGGTCGGAAAAGTCCCCGGCGCGTCCGATGTCTATACCCAGCAGAACGCGGGTGTGCAGTATCTGCAGGCGGAAGTCGACCGCAATGCGGCCGCCCGTTTCGGCCTGTCCGCCGACGACATCGCCATGCTGCTGCGCACGCAACTCGAGGGCGAAGTCATCGGCACGATCCAGCAACAGGGGCGGCGCATTCCGCTGCAGCTGCGCGGCCCTGCCGATTTGCGCGCGTCGCCCGATGCGCTGCAGGCGCTGCGCCTGACCCTGGCGGACGGCCGCGAGATCAGCCTCGACCAGGTGGCGCATCTCAAGCGCACCAACGGCCCGGTGGCGGTGAAGCGCGAAAACGCGGCACGCTTTACGGTGGTGCAGAGCAACGTCGCCGGGCGCGACCTGGTCAGCTTCGTCGAGGATGCGAAAGCCGCCGTGGCCGCGCAGGTCAAGCTGCCGCCCGGCTACAGCATCACCTGGGGCGGCCAGTTCGAGAACCAGCAGCGTGCCGCGAAGCGCCTGATGGTCGTGGTGCCGGTGGCGCTGCTGCTGATCGGCTTCCTGCTCTACGTCACCTTCGGCGATGCGCGCCAGGCGCTGCTGGTGATGATGAACGTGCCGCTGGCGCTGATCGGCGGCATCTTCGCGCTATGGGCGTCGGGCGAGTATCTGTCGGTGCCCGCCTCGGTCGGCTTCATTGCGCTGCTGGGCATCGCGGTGCTGAACGGCGTGGTGCTGGTCAGCCACTTCAACCAGCTGCGCGCGCAGGGTTTGCACGGCGACGCCGTGGTGCGCGACGGCGCGCTGCGCCGCCTGCGTCCGGTGCTGATGACCGCCAGCATCGCCGCCTTCGGCCTGGTGCCGCTGCTGTTCGCGACCGGACCCGGTTCCGAAATCCAGCGCCCGCTCGCCATCGTCGTCATCGGCGGCCTGGTCAGCGCCACCCTGCTGACGCTGGTGATGCTGCCGCTGTTGTATCGCCAATTCATATTGAACCCGAAAAAAGCGGCTGACCGCTTTTAACGTGATGGATGCCACATGAACATGAACTTTCTGCCTTCGTTTTCCCCCCCGCTTCCGGGTAAGTCCGCTACGTACCCGCTGGCACGTCCGGTCAGGCGTCTGGCTTTGTCACTCCGCCTTGCAGGCATCGGCCTGCGGCGTTGTCGCTTCGCGCCAGTCACCCGCCCAAACGCACCATCGGGTACGTCCAGCTGCCATTTCCGGGTTCCAAGGAGCGCGCGCATGAGTGCCGTGCACACACTCACCCTCGCGCTGGCGCTGGCATTTGCCGCGCCGGGTTTTTCCACTGCGGCGCGCGCTGATTATCTGCCCGATCCCGCCGCCGCCGAAGCCGCCCTGCTGGCTTCGCCCATGGTGGCGCAGGCGCGCGGTGACTTCGCCGCGCAATCGCTGAAGAGCAAGAGTCTGCGGAATGGGCGCGAAGAGTGGACGCTGAGCGCGGATGCCCTGCAGCGCCGTATCGATTCGCCGCAGGATCGTTTTGCCGAGTGGGGCGTGGCGCTGTCGCGCCCGTTGCGGCTGCCCGCGCGCGCAGCCGCCGATCGCGCCCTGGCCGGTGCGCTCACCGCCCACGCCGAAGCCAGCCTCGGCGAGGCGATGCACGAGAGCGGCCGGCAACTGCTTGCGCTGTGGTTCGACTGGCTGAACGAGGCCAGCCAGAAAAAGGCATGGCTGGCGCAAGTGGCCGTTGCCGACCAGCAGCTCGCCACCGTGAATGCACGCATCCGCCTGGGCGAGGCGCCGCGTTCCGAACGCGTCAACGCCGAGGCCGCACTGGCGCAGGCGCGTCTGCAGCAGCAGCAGGCGGCCACGCGCGAACAGCGGGCGCGCAGTCGGCTCGTCGCGCAGTATCCCGGTCTGCCGGTGACAGCGGATGACACCCTGCCGCCGCCGGTGCCGCCGTCGGGAACGGCGGAGGACTATGTCAGCACGGTGCTGGCGCACGACCACGAACTGTCGCGCGCGCGCCGCCAGGCCGACATGCTTCGGGCCGAAGCGCGGCAATTGGCCAGCCGCCGCAGCGTCGACCCCAATGTCGGCGTGTTCTACAAAAACGAAATGGGCGGCAACGAGCATCTGCTCGGGGTGAGCGTGGGGCTGACGCTGCCGGGCTCGGCGCGGCGTACCGACCAGCAGGCGGCCGAGCAGCTCAGCGCCACCGCGCAGGACGCGGCGATCCGTCTGGAACAGCGGTTGCGGGAGGAGGGGCGCGCGAATTTCGAGGCGGCCATCGCCCAGACCGCGAACTGGCAGCAGGCGGACCGCGCCGCGCAGGCACTGGCGGAAGCGGCGCGACTGGCCGCGCGGGCCTACAGCCTGGGCGAGGGCAGCTTGGATCAGGTGCTGGTCAATCGGCGTCTGGCGCTGGAGGGTCAGTTGATGGCGCAGCAGGCGCAACTGGATGCGCTGTCTGCCGAGGCCCGCCTGAAGCTGGATTCACACCAGCTGTGGCCGCTGGATGTGGAGGGTGCAGACAGCGCGCACGCGCACCCGTAGTACCAAAAACAAACCCGCACGCACCCTCAGGGTGTAGCGGGGGCGGGGGCCGTCTGCGGCGTGGGTGGAGCGGCCTGTCCCGGGCTTGCCGAAGTGGCGGAAGGCACCGGGCTCATGCGCCGGGCTTCTTCCTGCATCGCGGCGATCTGCTCGGGTTTCAACTGCCAGACCAGACTGTCGCGTGCCTTGGCGGACGCCTCCACGCCCTGGGCGGCGGCGAGGTTGTACCACAGATAGGCGCGTGCCTTGTCGACCGCAGTGCCGGTGCCGTAGCGATAGAGATCACCCAGGCTGTACTGGGCCCGGGCGTAGCCGCGTTGCGCAGGCTTTTCGATCCAGCTGAAAGCGGCTTTGTAGTCCTGCACCACACCCCGTCCTTGCAGCAACGCGAGACCGTACCGATATTGCGCTTCGGCCTGCCCCTTCTGGGCGGCCATGGCAAACCACCTGGCCGCTTCCTTGTCGTTCTGGATCACGCCATCGCCTTCGGCATAGCGCATGCCCAATTGCAATTGGGCCTCGGCATCCCCATGCTCGGCCCGGCCGTGGGGCAGGCTGATCGGCTCCTGCGCCGGGGGCTGGACGTCGCGCACATCGAGTGCAAACCAGGCGGTGATGCCGACCAGTGCGCCGACGACGGCCAGCAGCAGCACCGGTTTCAGGGGGTTGAAGGTCCAGAAGCGATGGCGGCAGTCGCGGCAGCGCAGTGGCGTGTGCAGCAGCAAGTGGCGTACGCCGTCGTGGGCGTGCAGCGAACCGCTGCGAATCTTGTCGCTTCCGCATTGGGGGCAGACGAGCGGCATGGAAGGCGTCAACTCGCCCGCGACACGGTTGCCCGCGTGGTCGGAAAAGTGACGTGTTTCATGGTCGCGCTGCCCTCTTGTCTGCCCTGTGCACGCCCGGGTGTGATACCCGGACGCGCAATCCCGGTTTACAGTTTGCCGCCGCCTTGGTTCATCAGGTAACCGACCGCGTTGGCGAGATCGGCTTCCGACAGAGCGGCATTGCCGCCTTTGGCGGGCATGCCGCGAATGCCATTCAGCGCATGGCTGTACAGCGTCGCATAGCCCTGGCTCACGCGCGGCCCCCAGGCCGCCTTGTCGCCCATCTTGGGGGCACCGGCTACGCCGGTGGCATGACAGGCAGCGCAAGTGGCCTCGTAGACGGCCTTGCCCTTGGCCGGATCGGCCTTGGGGGCGGCACCCGCAGCAGCGGGCGTGCCCGCTGCTGCGGGTGCCGCCGGTGCCGCGGCTTCCGGCGCCTTGAACTTGGCACCGGCCGCATCGGCCATGTAGGCCACCGCACGGGCCACTTCAGTGTCCGACAGGTCGCCGTCGCCGCCGCGCGGGGGCATCTGGCGGATGCCTTCGAGGGCATGCTTGATCAGCGTGTCGTAACCCTGTGCAATGCGCGGGCCCCAGTCCCCCTTGTTGCCGAACTTGGGTGCGCCCAGCGCGCCGGGCGTGTGGCAGGTGGTACACACGGCTTCGAAGACTTCCTGGCCGGACTTTTCAACCTTGGGCGCGTTGGCGTCGAGCGCAACCAGCGTGGAGAACGGCTTGATGCGGTCGAGTGTGGCTTTCTGCGCGGCTTCGCTGGTGGTGTCGGGCTTGTGCTTGTCCTGAATGCCGAGCACCAGCTGAACGATCAGAAAAATCGCCAGCAGGGGTGCGAACAATCCGGCAAGAACGGAAATGATGATCTCCTGCGGGGTGGCTTGGGTCATCTGGGCGTGCGAATCGGCCATGAAAAGTATCCTTGGGGGGTGGCATCGAAAGCCGCGATTATAAGGAAAGCCACCCCGACAGGAAAGGGCGGCGCGCCCGGCGGATGGACGCCGCGTGGCAAAAACGCTATGCTTCGCGGCTCCTAGCGCCCGTAGCTCAGCTGGATAGAGTACTGCCCTCCGAAGGCAGGGGTCGTGCGTTCGAATCGCGCCGGGCGCGCCAGTTTTCCGGTCACAATCGGCTTCAGCCCCTTGTTCCGCCAGGGTTTAATCTCTGCACGGCGGGTTTACACTTGGGGCGAAGTTCATTCCGAGTGTTTCAATCATGGCCATCCCCACCCCTACCGACATCAAACTGCACCAGGCATCGCGCAAGCTGGAAATCGCGTTTTCCGACGGCGCACGTTTCGAAATGCCGTTTGAGTTCCTGCGTGTCTATTCGCCGTCCGCCGAGGTGCGCGGCCACGGTCCCGGCCAGGAAGTGCTGCAGGTCGGCAAGCGTGAAGTGCTGATCAATGCCGCCGAGCCGGTCGGCCTGTACGGCATCAACTTCTTCTTCTCCGACGGCCACGACACCGGGATCTATTCCTGGGAATACCTCTATGACCTCGGCGTCAACCAGGCTGCGCTGTGGGACGAATATCTCAAGCGCATGGACGCCGCCGGCGCCTCGCGCGACCCCGGCATCGCCAAGATGTTCGAGCAGCGCCCCAAAGCCAAATAAGCTGCCATGAGCAGTTCCTGTGCTGCTGCCCCTGCACACGCGCCTTCCGGGGCGCGTGTTGTTTTGGTGAGCCCGTACGAACTGGGCCGGCAGCCGTTCAATCTGGCGCAGCCTGCAGCGTGGTTTGCGCGTGAACACATCGCTGCCGCCTGTGTCGACCTGTCGCAGCAAAAACTCGACCCGGCCACCTTTGCGCACGCCGAATTCGTGGCGATTTACCTGGGCATGCATACCGCCACCCGGATTGCCGCAGCGGCCCTGCCAAAAATCCGTGCGCTCGCACCGTGCGCACGGATCGCGGCGTTCGGCCTGTATGCCCCGGTCAATGCCGCGTGGCTGAAAAGCCTTGGGGTAGAGGCTGTCTTCGGCGGCGAATCCGAACCCGATTTGCTGGCATGGGTGCAATCCGGCGTTGCCCCGGCCGACACCGTGGTGCGGCGCGACAAGATCGATTTCCTGCTGCCCGAACGACGCGGCCTGCCCGACCTGCAGCGCTATGCCAAACTGATCCTCGCCGACGGCACGCAAAAAATCACCGGCTTCGCCGAGGCGAGCCGTGGCTGCAAGCACCTGTGCCGCCACTGTCCGGTGGTGCCGGTGTACGAGGGCAAGTTCCGCATCGTGCCGGTGGACACGGTGATCGCCGATATCGCGCAGCAGGTCGAAGTGGGCGCTGCGCACATCAGCTTTGGCGATCCCGATTTTCTCAACGGCCCGACGCATGCGCTGAAAGTGGCCGAGTCCCTGCACACGCGATATCCGGATCTGAGCTGGGATGCCACGATCAAGGTCGAACACTTGCTGAACCATGTCGACCTGCTGCCACGCCTCAAACAGTGCGGCCTGCTGTTCATCGTCACTGCGGTCGAGTCGGTCGACGACGCGATCCTGGACCGGCTCGCCAAGGGCCACACCCGCGCGGATTTCGAGACGGCGCTCGCGCATTGCCGCGCACTCGGCATCGCGCTGGCGCCTACATTCGTGCCATTCACGCCATGGACCACGCTGGCAGGCTATCGCGAGCTGCTCGTCACCCTGCTGCGGCTGCATCTGGTCGAGGCCGTGCCGCCGGTGCAACTGGCGATCCGTCTGCTGGTGCCGCAGGGCTCGTAT
>JAJYXA010000355.1 GCA_021791235.1 Pseudomonadota bacterium | reverse complement strand
GCCAAACATGAATACGCGTTTTACCCCGGCTGCTCGTCGCAGAAAGGCGCTTCCGCCTCCAACTACCTGACCTCGGTCGAGTCGATGTGCAAGACGCTCGACGTCAAGCTGACCGAAATCCCCGACTGGAACTGCTGCGGCGCCTCGATCGGCTATGCGGAAGCGGGCGAACTGCCGCGCCACGTGATGAATGCGCGCAATTTCGCGCTGTCCGAGAAGAACCTGCCGGGGCAGGAGATCGTCGCCACTTGCGCCGCCTGCTGGCTGGGTGCGCGCGAAACGCGCGAGCGCCTGACGCATTCCGACACGCTGATGGCCGACACCCGCGAAGCACTGAAGGAAGCCGGCCTCACGATCAACGAGATGCCGGAAATCCGCCACATGGTGGAGGTGCTGATCGAGGACATCGGCTTCGACGAAATGAAGAAGCATGTCGTGCGCCCGCTCGAAGGCGTCAAGATCGCCGGCTACGTCGGCTGCCAGACCAACCGTCCGTTCGGTGTCGCCGGCGAGTCGTTCGAGAACCCCGTCTACCTCGACAAGATGGTCGAAATGGTCGGTGCCGAATCGATCCCCGAATACGAGCAGAAAGTCACCTGCTGTGGCGGCGCGCTGGCTTTCTCCGAGCCGGAAAAGGCGCAGGCGCAGATCAAGGACATCGTCGAATCGGCCTACGACCATGGCGCGGAAATGATCGTGACGCCGTGCCCGCTGTGCCAGGCCAACGTCGAGATCTACCAGGGCCACGTCAACAAGAAATACGGCACCAAGTTCAACATCCCGGTGATGTATTACAGCCAGCTGATGGTGGTCGCCTACGGCGGCGACGCCAAGGCCGCCGCGCTGAACGGTCAGGTCATCAAGGCACGCCGACTGGAAGAAATCGCCGCCAAGCCGGTCAAGCGCTGAGTCGTATCAGGTACATTGCAAACAGGGGCACACGGCCCCTGTTTTTTTGCGTGAAAGGAATGCGTGGGGGACCTCTGTGCCTGAGCGCGGCCTGCTTTAGCTGCTCGCCTGAGGGGTGCCTGCCGGTTCAGCGGCTGCCCCATCTTCCGTTGTCTTGTTGGCCGATTTTGGACGGCTACGCCGGGCTATCTTGCGGAGGAATGCGCCCATCTCATGGCTGGCCTGATCGAAGGCGCCGGCCGGGGCAAGCGCCTGACGGGCGGCGCTGAAATCCTTCCGCTTGATGTCGTGGACGATGTCGCCGGCCACTCGGTGAAAGTGGGCATGCAGTTCGCAGGCTTTCACGTGATCTTCCGGCGACAGCATCCTGCGGGCCTCATCCGCCAACCATTTGCCCAGTTTGCAGGTTTCGGTATGGCCGACCGCGGACAAATCCAGCCCCGTCTTGCCACCCAGAAAATTCCGGAACTTGGCCTTCCACGCGCCATGTGAATAAATCGCATATTCGATATCGCTTTTGATTCCCATGCCTGCTCCGCTGAACGCTGCGCATCCCCATAAGTAATAACGGCGTCCAACCATGGTTTTTTAATTGAAATTCTTATGACCTGGCGAGCCTGGCCCCCTCTCTGCACGGACATCGAGTGAGTCAATGAATACAATAAGATAGAGTTATCTATATATAATCATGCCGCACGGCAGCCAGCCAGGCGTTTGCACGTTCCTGTCAGGGGTGGGGGGCGAGGACGTCGTGCATGGGCATGCACTTCATACGACTAAATTCAGGGAGCCTAACCTATGTTGAAATCAAGAACCTGTGCCGTGGCTGTGGCTGTATCCATGGCAATCACGCCAGGCGTTGGCGCTGCTTCGGTCTTTGGCAGCCTGGGCAATTTTGACGTGATCAACGACACGGGCTTCACCGCCCATGGCTTCGAAATCGATCTCGAAGGCCTGCACAGCAGCGACATCACCGACACCTTCGGCGGGGCGGGGCGGGGATTTCCAAGCGGCCGCGGGTTCGATCCGCTCACCAGCGTGGAGCGCTACGGCTCACCCACCATCACCGAATATTCGAACGGTTCGACGTTCGGCACGAAAATCACCTACCTGGGCCTGTTCGACGGCAACACGGGTAGCTGGGATTACGGCACGCCGAGCGGCACCTTCATCACGCCGGGAGACAATTGCTGGTCGGGCGGCGGCCTTGGCTACAGTGCGGCGACGCCGTGTGATCACTTTGGCGTCGGCACGACCGCGAATGCGACCAAGACCACCTATAGCTGGCTGGTCGAGACCGGGACGCCGGGTGTCCTGAACAATGGGGTCGTCAATCTTCCCGCTCCCGTCTGGAACGTGATCCCCGCCCCGGTCGTCGGCAATCCGCCCGTCGTTGTCGCGCAAATCCAAGCGCCGGCGCCCGAGAATGAAACCCAGTTCGGCGAAGCCATCTGGGTCAAGGTCTTCACCACCGAACTTGCGGATCCGATCGCACTGGAAGAACTGGTGGGCGGCAATCCGAAAGTCGAGCAGGCCGTCACCGAGGTCGAGTGGCAATTGTTGCAGACGGATCCGGGCAATCCGCTCGCCGGTCAGCTGGAGAGCGGTTACGGGGTGCCGGTGGGCCCGAATGCCGCATCGATCCTCCGTCGCTACGAGTTCTACAAGTATTCCGGCGTGTACGATCCGGAAAATCATCAAGCTATGGTTTCCATCAGCGACTCGCATCCCAATGATCCCAACGACCCGCTGTATTACGATTCAAGCAAGGTCGTCGATCTCGGCAATTACCTCGGCGCCCAGAATGCCGCGGTCAATCTGGCGGCTGCGGTTCCGGAACCCGGGACCCATGTCATGCTGCTCGCGGGCCTGGGCCTGGTCGGTTTCGCGGTTCATCGCAGAAAGCGCTACGCGAACTGATCCGGTCGCGCCGCGCAAATCAACGGGGACTTCGGCCCCCGTTTTCATTTGGCGGGACTACTTGCGTGCCGAATAGGTGGGCAGCGTAATCCGGAAAGTCATGGCAACCAGCCGAATACCGAGGATGGTCGCCATCCCCGCCCAGGCTGCGACCACCGGCGCCAGCCCCAAGGCTTGCAGGCCGATCATCACCAGGGCGCCGGCCCAGGCGGCCGACGCGTAAAGCTCGCCGCGCAGGAACACCAGCGGGACTTCATTGCACAGCACATCGCGCACCACGCCGCCGAAGATGCCGGTGATCATCCCCAGCAGGCTCGCCGCCAGCCAGGGCGCGTGCCAATCCAGCGCGATCTGGGTGCCGACGATGCTGAACAGTGCCAGGCCGATGGCATCCGGGATGAGAAACAGGCGCGGCGGCAGGCGCAGGCCACGCACGGCGAAGAAGACGACGAGCGTCGTCGCCAGGGCGACATACAGGTACACCGGCTCGCCGAGCCAGAACACCGGGCGCTGCAGCAGCAGGTCGCGCACCGTGCCGCCGCCCAGCGCGGTGGCCGTTCCCACCATCACGGCGCCGACCAGATCCATGTTCTTGCGCCCGGCATCGAGCACGCCGGTAAGCGCGAACACCGCGACGGCAGACAGGCCGACCCAGTACAGCAGGTTTTCCATGAAGTGTGCCCGGTGGCAGCGGTTCGGCTGCCCGATCTTGTCGATGCCGGAGTATCGCAAGAAACGGGGCGGGGGACATCCTGCGACGCCTATTTCTTGCGTTCCCGCTTCAGCAATTCCGCCTTGCGCGCGAGGCCCCAGCGGTAGCCCGCCAGGCTGCCATCCGCGCGCACGGCACGGTGGCACGGAATCGCCACCGCCACGGCGTTCTCCGCGCAGGCATGCGCCACCGCGCGGAATGCCCCGGGCTGGCCGAGGCGTGCGGCGATCTCGCTGTAGGTGGCGGTCTCGCCCGCAGGAATGGCCTGCAGGGCCTGCCAGACGCGGCGCTGGAAGACCGTGCCCTGCACGTCCAGCGGAAGATCGAGCACGCCGCGCGGCTGCTCGATGTAATCCAGCACCCGGGCGATCCAGCGCTGGAACCCGGCGTCGGCCGGCTCGAACTGCGCCTGCGGAAAGCGCGCCCGGATGCGGTCTTCCAGCGCCTCGGCCGACTCGGCGAACTCGATGGCGCACACGCCCTTGCGGGTGGCGGCGACGATGAGCCAGCCGAGCGTGCAGGGCACGACGGCATGGCGGATGTGCTCGCCGGCGCCGCCCTTGCGATAGCTGCCGGGCGACATGCCGAGCAGCGCGGGCGCGGCCTCGTAGAAGCGCCCGGCCGAATTGAAGCCGGCGTCGTAAAGGGCCTCGGTCACCGACGGCGCGGATGGCAGCGAAGCCGTCACGCGCCGGGCCAGTACGGCCTTGTGGTAGCCCTTGGGGGAGAGGCCGGTGACGGCCTTGAAGACGCGCTGGAAATGGTGCGGGCTCATCCCGGCCTGCTGCGCCAGCTGCACGAGCGACAGTGCCGACGCGCTGTGCTCGATGGCCTGGCAGGCCTGACGCACCAGCACATTGCGTCGTTGCTGCTGCGAGATTCCATCAGGCTTGCAGCGTTTGCAGGGGCGATAGCCCGCCGCAGCGGCCAGGTCGGGCGACTCGAAAAACGCCACGTTCTCGCGCCTGGCGGCGCGCGACGGGCACGAAGGCCGGCAGTACACGCCGGTGGTGCGGACCGCGTAGACGAAGTCGCCGTCCGCCTGCGGATCGCGGCGGACCACGGCCTGCCAGCGCTGCTCGGCCTCGGTCTGGGCAGCGTTCTGCGGGGAGGCGGCAGGTTCGGTATCCATGGTCGGCGTTCAGCAGGAGTCTGAGAAGCACAGTGTTCACCGGTTCGGCCCGCCTCGCAATCCGGAACGTGCGCTCAAATTCCGCATTCATCGCACGGCCCGCCAAGCGGCGGTATCCTTACGTTTTGTCCCAAAACACACCAACATGAAAAAAGCCCAAAACCTCAACCAGCTGATCGATCTGGTGCACGAAGCGGTGTACGAAGTCGACGAACTGCGCGCCTGCCTGGAGCACGATGACGACGAGGCCTCGACCTATAGCCCGTTCCTCGACGATCTCGACAAGATGCTGCGCGACCTGCACGAAGCGATGGCGTCCGGGAACTATGCGGGCGTGGGGAAGGGCGAGGATCTGCCCTTCATGCCGCTGTTCAAGAAGCACGAGCGCAACATTCCGTTCCGTGAATTGCTGCGCACGATCAATGCGACGCATCGCGAGGGGTATGAAGCCTGATAATGCGTAGGGTGCAATAAACGAAGCGCACTGAACCGGTCACATGCGGCCCAATAACGATAGCGCCCTACTCGATTTCCGAAACACCATGTCAATGAATGCAGAGGCTCCTGGGGAACGGCCCTTCTACAAGTACGCGTCATCCACGGCGGCGCTAGCGATCCTGCGATCCAAGAAAGTCCGGTACAGCTCGCCGCTCTCTTTCAACGACCCGTTTGACGTCCAATCCGGACTGCACTTTGATTTCGATGTGGACACCCTGTACGACAGGGTTCTTGAACGAATTTACCAACTGGCCTCTGCGCCGGAGGTGCCACTTGTCGATGACAAGGACGCTTGGGGCCAGGTAGTCTTGGCAGCTCGAAAGTATTACCCGACTCACGGCTTCGATCGTGAACGCTGGGAGAAGTTGTCAGGCCCGTTGTTCAATCAACTCGTTCAGGTCATCAAAAAAACACAGCGACAATATCAAGAACACTGGCGAGAGGTTCTTTTACCTGGCATTCGAGTTTTCTGCGTGTCGGAAGAGAAAGATAATCTCTTGATGTGGGCACATTATGCGCAGGACCATAAGGGGTGTGTTTTTGAGTTCTGGTCATTGCCGGAAGAGGACAACCCGCTCTCGGTAGCAAGGCGTGTGAATTACGTCGATGCACCGCTGCCCTTCTACTCGGAAGGGGAGTGGCTTGATGACTTGGTGGGTATCAAGAAGCTTGATCCCCAAGGGCTGTACCGTCGCTATGCGTATGCCAAGAGCAAGCACTGGTCTTATGAACGAGAGTGGCGCGTTTGGTATCCTCTGGCGGACGCTTCAGGCGAATATGATGAAATGCCGATTCGCTCGACAGAACTCAGGGCGATCTACATTGGCTGCAAAGCATCAAGGGAATTCATCGAAGATATCGTTCCCACACTCCGTCGGTCATTCCCTGAGGCGCGGGTGTATCAAGCCATCAAAAAAGAAGATGCCTACGCACTTACCTTCGCGGAGATATAACTCAACCTGAGAGTCAACGGCGTTTAGCCGCTGTTACCCCATTAGATCGAACGTCACTCAGCCCGCAACGCATCCACCGGATTCAACCGCGCCGCGCGCATCGCCGGCACCACCCCCGCAGCCAGCCCGATCAGCACCGACACCCCCAGTGCGCCAAAGGCATAGTCCCACGGCGTGTTGACCGGCAGGTCGCACACGGTGAGCTTCAGCAGCCCGGCGACGCCGGCGCCGACCGCCAGGCCGCCGAGCCCGCCCAGGGTGGACAGCACGGTCGACTCCATCAGGAACAGG